>DASVNL010000385.1:0-1780 GCA_036383875.1 Thermoanaerobaculia bacterium | reverse complement strand
CGCGATGACGCCGCTCGCGCAGGACACGTGCGATGGCGCCGCGTCGCTTGCGGCGTCCGAGGTCGATGCGATCGTGCGGGCGGCAGCGCGTGCGATCAATGACGACACGATGACCATCGCCGTCGTCGATCGCGCGGGACGCCCACTCGCGCTTTACCGCAAACCCTCCGCGAATCCCGCGAATGACGACGCCGCGGTCGGCGTCGCACGCACGGCCGCGTTCTTCAGCCACAACATGGCGCCGCTCTCGTCGCGCACCGTGCGCTTCATCAGCGGCATTCACTTTCCGCCCGGCATCACCAACACGCCGAGCGCCGCGTTGTACGGCATCGAGAACACGAACCGCGGCTGCGACTTCAACGTGACCTTCAACGCCGGCAAGTGCATCCCGCGCGCGCGACGCGTGGGCGGCGTGCGCTGCGATTCCGGAGATCCATCCGGATGTGGCCCCGGCATCGTGACCGGCAAGCAGCTCCCGAACGACAGCGATCCGTCGAGCGTGAACGCCGGAGGAATCCCGCTGTATCGCGTGATGGCCGACGGCGCGCGTGTGATCAACGGAAAGCTCATCGGCGCGATCGGCGTCGTCGGCGTGAGCGGCGACTCGCAACGCGCCGAGTACGCAGCGGCGACAGGCGCATTCGGATCCCTCGCGACAGGCATCGCGCCCGTGCCGACGTATCCGCTTCCGAATCCCGGCAACGTCTTCATCGACGGCATCCGTCTCCCATTCCTCGGCAAAGATCTGCGTCTCACATTCGCGTCGAGCGGACTTCCCAACGGCGTGACGCTCAACGGCATCACCGCGGGCAGTGACAACGGCGCGTTCGTGATCGCACCGCAGTTCGGCGGATGCGCCGCGGACGACTATCTCGTCGGACCGCTCGCGGGATCGCGACTGAGCGCGGTCGAAGTCGACGCGATCGTGCAGCGCGCGGTCGCGACGGCGAAGAAAACGCGCGCCGCGATTCGTCTGCCGCTCAACAGTTACGCGCGCATGGTCATCTCCGTCGCGGACGTCGATGGGACGATCCTCGCGTTGTATCGCATGCCCGACGCGACAGTCTTCTCGATCGACGTCTCCGTCGCGAAGTCGCGCAACGTCGTCTACTTCAGCACGAGCGGAATCGGCAGCGCGCTGCCCGCGAATCGCGCGGTGTCGAATCGCACGATCGGCTTCGGTGCGCAGCCGTTCTATCCGCCCGGCATCAACTCGGATGCCTTCGATCCGCGCGAAGGGCCGTGGTACCAGTCGCTGTTCCTCTTCGACCTCGCGCATCCGTGCACGCAGGGGAGTCAGACGCTGAACCCGAATCAGAACGGCGTCGTGTTCTTCGCCGGCTCCTCGCCGCTGTATCGCGGCACGCAACTCCTCGGCGGACTCGGCGTCAGCGGCGACGGCATCGAGCAGGACGACTACGTCACGTACTTTGGCGCGGGCGAGTTCCTGCCTGCGGAAGACATGTGGGCGGATCGCATCGTCATCGACGGCATTCGCCTGCCGATGTTCAAGTTCCCGCGACAGCCCGAAGGCGTGACGGAGTGCGGAGGCGGTCCGTGCTCGTAGCGGCGCGCATCGCGCTCGCGCTGTTGCTCGCGACCATCGCGAACTCGCAGACCGTTGTCTACACCGACACGATTCCGTTCACGATGACCGGCTACGCCGACGCGGCGCCCGGCACGCCGGTGCGCGTCTTCATCGGCACCGCGAAAGCCGAAACGCAACTGCAGGCCGACAAGCGCTGGAGCGTCTTCTGGACTGCGCCGCTGGAGACCGGCT
>DASVNL010000384.1:0-7248 GCA_036383875.1 Thermoanaerobaculia bacterium | reverse complement strand
GGCTCGATTTGCTCCGCGGTGAAGTCGATCACCTCGGACACCGCATCCGCCATCACGCCGATCGCGATCGTCTCGCCGCGATGACTCGTCTCGACCACGACCGTGCACGTCGTCTTCGTCACCGGCGACTCATCGCCGCCGAACTTCGACGACAGATCGACGACTGGCAGAATCGAGCCGCGCAGATTGATCACGCCGCGGACCCATGACGGCGTGCCGGGCACGCGCGTCACGGTCTCGAACTCGATGATCTCGCGCACGCGCAGGATCGGCACCGCGTGCTCTTCGCCGCGGACGATGAAGGTGAGGTACTGCTCCGAATGCTGCGTCATGGTCGCGCTCAGAAGTTGCTGAAGTCGGCGTACGCGTGACCGTTGCCGCCTTTCGGACGGCGCGCGGTCTGTGGCGTCGTCGCGACGGCGATCTGCGGATACGACGGAGCCGCGGGCTTGTACGTGCGGCGCTCGCCGATGTCGAAGAATCCAACGAGCTGCTGCAGACCTTCCGCCTGTGCTGCCATCTCTTCCGACGTCGCCGCGAGCTCTTCGGCCGCGGACGCGTTGCGCTGCGTGACCTGATCGACCTGCGCGAGCGATTGGTTGATCTGCGCGACACCCGACGCTTGCTCGGTCGACGCTGCAGCGACGTCCTGCACGAGCTCCGCGGTCTTGCGGATCGACGGGACGAGATCGCTGAGCAATGCGCCCGAGCGATCGGCGACGCGCACACTCGACGATGCGAGCGCGCTGATCTCGCGCGACGACGTCTGGCTGCGCTCCGCGAGCTTGCGCACTTCCGTGGCCACGACCGCGAAGCCGCGTCCGTGTTCACCCGCGCGGGCCGCTTCGATCGCGGCGTTCAACGCGAGGAGGTTCGTCTGATACGCGATCTCTTCGACGATCGAGATCTTCTCGGCGATCGACTTCATCGCTTCGACCGTCTCGCGCACCGCGGCGCCGCTTTCCTGCGCATCGCGTGCGCCCTTCGCGGCCATCTCTTCGGTCGCGCGGCTGTTGTCCGCGTTCTGCGCGATCGACGCGTTCATCTGTTCGAGGTTCGCGGTCGTCTCTTCGACGGCCGCGGCCTGCTGGCTGTTGCCCTGCGACACGGTCTGCGCGGTCGACGAGACTTGCGCGGCCGCGGTCGTGAGTGCCGTCGCCGACGCGCGGACTTCGCCGATCACTTCGACGAGCTTGCCGAGCATCTTCGAGAACGCGACGCCGAAACTGTCGGCGTCGGAGCGCGGCTCGACTTTCGCGGTGAGGTCGCCGTCCGCCATGCGGTCCGCGACGCTGACCATCGACTGGAAGTACGAGTACATCGAGTTCATCGAGCGCGAGAGCTCGCCGAGCTCGTCGCTGCGATCGTCGAACTCGAGCGCGTCGGTGACGTCGCCCTTCGCCGCGCGCTTCGCCGATTCGGACATGCGCGCGATCGGACGGGCGATCGACGAGGAGATGACGAACGACAACACCGTGCCGATGATCACGAGCAGCGCGATGAGCACGTACGTGACCGTGCGCGCCGTCGCGTAGCGGCTCTGCGACGAAGCGAAGGCCTGCGTCGCGATCTTCTGCGTCGCGGCTTCCATCTGCTCGATGATGTCTTCCTGCTGCTTGCGCAGCGGCAGGTACTCGTTCACGTAGCGCTGAATCGCTTCTTCGCGTTTGCCCGCGTCGACGAGCTCGAGGATCTCGTCCTCGATGCGATTGACGGACTGCGCGTCCATCGCGCCGGCGCGGTCGATGAGCTCGAGCACTTCGCCCTGCGGATTGAGTTTCTTGATGTCGGCGACGTCGCTGACGAACTCCGCATCCGCGGCTTTCTTGCGCTGCAGTTCGCTCTTCGCAGCGGGATCGAGCAGCACGCCGCGCATGGCGTCGCTCATGGTGATCATGTCGAGTCGCAGCTCGCCACCCTTCTGCTTGATGGTGTCCGAGACCGTGACGACGTCTTCGAGCTGGTGAATGCTCGCCGTCAGCAGTTGCAGGACGGCGATCGAGACGATCGTTCCGACCAGCACGATGGTGAAGAAGCCTGCGACGAGGCGTTTCCGGATATTGAAGCTCATGCGTTCTCCGAATTTCTTTGTGTTGCCTGGGAGGCAACCTGATTGAGGATCGTGGTGGTATCGAGAATGAGTGCGACGCGGCCCGTGCCGAGAATCGACGAGCCGGCGATGCCGGGAACGTCGTTGAACCACGAGCCGAGGGGCTTGATGACCGCCTGGCCCGCACCATTGAGCTTGTCGACGACGAGGCCGGCCTTCATGCCGTTGCGGCCTCCCGCTTGTCCGATGATCAGCACGTTCTCGCGCGCGTCTTTCCTGCCTTCGATCGCGAAGAGCGAGCGGAGTCGCACGAACGGAACGACTTCATTGCGCAGCAGGAGCACACCCGTCGATTCCTCGCGCGGCGAGTCCGTCGTCATCTCGACGCACTCGAGGACGTTCTCCATCGGGACGATGAACGAGTCGCTGCCGACTTCGACACCGAAGCCGTCGATGACCGCGAGCGTGAGCGGCAGTCGGATCGTGAACGTCGTGCGCTCGCCTTCGCGCGTGTCGATCGAGATCGTGCCGCGCAGCGCTTCGATCGAGCGACGCACGACGTCCATGCCGACGCCGCGACCGGAGAGGTCGGTGACGTTGGCCGCCGTCGAGAATCCCGGCTCGAAGATGAGGCGCCACAACTCGGCGTCGCTGAGTCGATCGGGATCGATGCCGAGGGCGCGCGCACGTGCGCCGATGTCGCGGCGGCTCAGGCCTGCGCCGTCGTCGGAAACGATGACGATGATGCTGCCCGCTTCGTGACGCGCTTCGAGCGTGATGTGCGCGACCGGCGGTTTGCCCGCGGCGACGCGAGTCGGGGAGGGCTCGATGCCGTGATCGATCGCGTTGCGGATCATGTGCGTGAGCGGATCGCGCAACGCTTCGACGGCGGTGGTGTCGAGCTCGACGTCTTCGCCGATCGTCACGAGTCGCGCGTTCTTGCCGTGCGTCGCGGCGACGTCGCGCACGACGCGCGCGTACTGCCGGAACAGCGGGCCGACCGGCACCATCCGCGCGCGCATGATCAGTTCCTGCAACTCCGCCTGCTGGATGTCGATCTGCCGCTCGATTTCGATGAGCGACTCGACGTCGAGCTTACCCGTGGTCTGCAGCATTTCGCGCACGCGGCCGCGGCCGATGGTCATCTCGCTCACGAGGTTGAGCATGCGGTTGAGTTTTTCTTCCGCGACGCGCAGCGACCGCGCGACGGTCTGCTTCGGCGTGTTGGCCGCGGAGTTGTTGGTCAGCACCGGGTCGACAGTGACGTCGCTGCCGCAGTAGGCCGAGATCGCCGTCGCGATCTCGCGATCGCTTTCGGTGAGCACGTCGTCGCTGCTGTTCTCGAGCAGGCGGCGCAGCACGTCGACTCCGGCGAGGAGTTGCGTGATCAGCGCGTTGTCGACGTCGAGCGATCGCTCGTCGACGCGCTCGAGCAGTTCTTCGTAAACGTGCGCGAACGCGGTCATGGCCTGCAGGCCGACGCACGACGCGTTGCCTTTGAGCGTGTGCGTGAGTCGCAGCAACTCGCGACGCAGTTCGTCGTCGTCGAGGTTCGACTCGAGCGCGAGCAGTCCGCGCTCGAGCGCATCGACATGCTCCGCCGCCTCGGCCGAAAAGACCGCGCGCAGCTCGTCGAGATTCAGATCGAAGTCAGCCATGCTTTTCCTTCGTCGGTGTGGAAGACGAGCTTCCGTCCGCGTCCGCCGCCCGCTTCGATGTCGAGGATCGGGATGCCGTTCGCGGCGAGGATCTCGCGCGCGAACTGTTCGTTCTTCGATCCGAGATGACCGGGCGCAGTCGCCTGGCCGAACATGCAACTGCCGCCGTACACGCGCGCCTGCAACAGCGTTTTGCGCGCGCCGGCGGCGGTGAGTTTCGCGAAGAGCTCCTCCATCGCGATGTTGCCGAATCGCGCGTTCGACGCGCCCGTGCCCGCGAAGTGCGGGAGCATGAAGTGATTCATGCCGCCGATGCGACGTCCCGCGTCGAAGAGACAGACCGCGATGCACGAGCCGAGGATCGTGGTGATGCGCGTCGGCGTCGCGGATGCGAAGACCTGTCCCGGATAGAGGTACACGTGCTCGCGCGACCGCTCCATCGGCTGTGTGCCGGCGGGCTCGGGCGCATAAAGCGCGACGGAGTCTTCGTACTGCGCGCGCATCAGACGGCCGTCAGAACGCGTTCGAACATGCGCGTGCAGAACAGCGCGCTCGCAGCGTGAGAGGAGAGCAGGTCGAAGAGCTCGAAGTCGACGGCCTCGAACTGCGCTTTCTGCTGCAGCAGTCCGAAGATGCCAATCACGCCGATGACGCGCTCGTCGAGCTTCAGCGGGATCACCGCGGTGAGGCGGCGCTCGCCCGGCGACGGCGTGATGTTCGACTGGCTGCGCACGTAGCGCTCGCCGGTCTTCGCCGCAGTGCCGATGACGCCGACGCCGAGTCCGACGCGATCCCACAACACTTCGTCGAGCCCGAACGACGTGACGAGTCCGAGCGAGCCGGTGATCTCGTCGAGCTCCCATACCGCCAGCTCCTCGGAGCCGATCAGATTGATGACGATTTCCTTGATCGCCTCGAGCACGGAGTCGCGATTGAGCGTGCCGTGCAGTTGATACGTCGCGACGTAGAGGTTCGCGAGATTCGTGTTCTGCTGTTCGACTTCGACGTAGCGCGCGGAGTACGTCTGGCTCTCGGACTCGATCGCGGCGAGGCGTTCTTTGAGCAGCGATTCTTCGCGCGCCATGTTGGCGACGAGCTGCGTCAGGCGATGGTTCTCATCGAGCAGCGACTGCAGGTAGCCGCTGTTGTCGCTCGTGACCTTGTCGATGTACGGACGTTGTCCTTCGTTGCGTTTCATGGGGATCTCCGTGAGTGCGCGCGACTACGCCGCGCTCATGCCGAGGATGTTGTGCAGCTTCGTGAGGAGCTCGAGGCCGTTGATCGGCTTGGTCACGTAGTCCGTGCAGCCGTTGCGGAACGCGGTCTCGATGTTCTGCTCTTCGCCGCGCGTGGTGACCATGATGATCGGGATGTGGGCCGTGGCGTCGTCGGTGCGGAGCTTCGCGCACGCGGAGAGGCCGTCGAGATTCGGCATCATCACGTCGAGGAGAATGACGTCGGGTTGCTCGGACTTCGCCTTCGCGATCGCCTCGACGCCGTCGCGTGCGGTGACGACTTCGAACGGACCCTTCGCGAGGATCATCTTCTCCATCATCAGAACGGTGGTGGAGTCGTCCACCAGCAATACTTTTCGTTTCATCGGATCACCTCTTCGGGTCGTGAAGGTTGGGGTCGGAAGATCGGGTTCAAAAGTGGGCTGGTCATGAGCTGCTCGGCGGGAAGGCTCGGCGCATAGAGCCAGCCCTGCACGCAGTCGATGCCGAGCGAACGCAGGACGTCGAGATCGTCCTCGTCCTCGACTCCCTCGGCGATGGGCGTCGCGTCGGACGCACGCCCGAGCATGACGATCGAGCGCAGCACGGCCTGGCGATATCGATCGCGACTGCAGCCGGTGACGATGTAGCGATCGATCTTCAGATGATCGGGACGGCAGTCGATGAGCATGTGGTAGTTCGATGCGCCGACGCCGAGGTCGTCGAGCGCGATGAGAACGCCGGCCTCGCCGAGCTCGTCGAGCGTGCGGCGCATCGTGTTGAGATCCCAGTCCGAGCGATGCTCGACGATCTCGAGCATCAGCCGGCGCGGCTCGATCCCTGCGGATTCGGCGGACTCGATGAGCCTGCGCGTGATGTGCGGCACGCTGCAGAGCGTCGAGCCGTGGATGTTCATCGAGATGCGCGGCGATCCCGGAAGCTTCGCGGCGTCGGCGAGCGCGAGGTCGATGCAGAGCAGGTCCATCTGCGACTCTTCGCCTTTGCGCCGCGCGTACTCGAAGAGCACGTCGGGCCGCGCCATGCTCGTGTCGTGCGGACCACGCGTGAGCGCTTCGAGTGCGTACACCGATCGGTGTTCACCGCAGAATCGGAAGATCGGCTGGAACTCGATGCGCAATGCGCCCGGACGCCGCAGCTCGTCGAGGATCGGAATCACGACGCTCACACGCGCTCCGTCAGCCGGTCGACGATCTCGGCCAGCTCCTGCAGTCGTTGCGGTTTGTGAAGGAACGCGTCGGCGCCGCGCTTGTACGCTTCGGTCTCGATGTTCGGCGAGCCGTGCGCGGTGAGGACGATGACGCGCGCATCGGGACAACTGCGGCGCATGAAGCGGACGATTTCCAGTCCCTCTGTGCTGCCGCTGTCGGTGAGTGACAGGTCGGCGATGACGACGCGATAGCGGGTGTGAGTCGCGAGCGCTTCGGCTTCTTCGAGCTCGCGCGCGCAGTCGACCTCGAAGCCGATCCGCGTGAAGTAGCGCTTTACGGCGAAGCGGATCGATTCTTCGTCATCGACGATGAGGAGGCGTTTGGACACGCGGCCTCATTGAGCAACCGCGCTGCCACCGAGGCCAACTGATGTAACATGTTGAAGAATAGCACCTTACGCGAATTTCGAGTTTCGCCGTAACCGGTTACTGTTCTAAATTTAAAACTCAATTTCTAGTTTTAGAAACGTCGATCCCGTACTTGCGCGCCTTGTAGTAGACGGCGCTGCGCGAGACGCCGAGGCGTTCGGCGACGCGCTCGATGGCGGCGTTTTCTTCGCGAAGAACCTGCTCGATGTACTCACGCTCGACGTCTTCGAGCGTCCCGCCGTTGCGTCGCACCGCCGCAGCCGGAGCCTCGGACTGCGTCGTCGGGAAGTCGATCGCCTTCGCGTCGAGCACGTCACCGTGCGTGCGCAGCAGCGCGCGTTCGAGCACGTTGCGCAACTCGCGGATGTTGCCTGGCCACGAATAGCGTTGCAGCGCGGCCGCGGCGTCATCGCCGATGCGCACCAGCGGCTGGCCGAGATCGCGTGCGAGTGTCGCGACGATCTTCTCCGCGATCAGCATGATGTCGCCGCGACGTTCACGCAGCGGCGGCACGCGCAGTTCGAGCGCACTGATCCGATAGTAAAGGTCTTGACGAAATCGCCGCTCCGCCGCGAGCTGGCGGAGATCGTGGTGCGTCGCGGCGATGAGGCGGATGTCAACGGTGCGATCGCGAACGTCGCCGAGCCGGCGAAAGCGTTTTTCTTCGAGGACCTTGAGCAGGCTGGCCTGCACTTGCGGATCCATGTCGCCGATCTCGTCGAGGAACAC
>DASVNL010000383.1:0-3090 GCA_036383875.1 Thermoanaerobaculia bacterium | reverse complement strand
AAAAAAGAAACGGACCGCCAGCTCAAGCGCGAAATCATCGAGAAGCTCTCGGTGATGGGCAGCGACGAAGCGGTCAAGTACATGCTCGAAATCCTCGACGAATAGGAAAAGAGGCCAACATGCGACTGCGTTCGTGGATCGTCACTCTGCTCCTCACCTTCCCCGCACTCGCACAGACCTTCACCGGCGCGAACGTGAAAACCGTCGACGCCTCGCGCGGCATGCGCGAGGCAGTCGCGGCGGCGCGCACGACGTGGGTCGCCTGGACCATCCCGACGAAGGAAGTCACGATCTGCTGCAACTGGAACGACGCGAAGCGCAACAGTTGCTGCGGCGGTTGTTCGCTCGAAGGACGCGGGATGATGATCGGCGACTCCGACACGATCACGCGCCGCACGACGACGATGCTCCTCGCGCTGCGTCTCGAGAAGGGTCGCGCGACGAAGGTGCGGATGTTCGATCCGAGCTGCGCGGTCTCCGCGCCCGGCGCGAACATCACGATTCTCGAAGGCGTCACGCCGGAAGCGAGCGTCGACTATTTCGTGAAGGCCGCACGCGATGCGGATCACGACGACGAGATGCTGGCGGTGCTGTCGATGCACGAGCATCCGAAGGTCGTCCCCGCGCTGATCGATTTCGCACGCAACGATCCGAGCACGAAGATCCGTCGCGGCGCGCTTTTCTGGCTCGGTCAGAAGGCCGGCGAGAAGGCCGCAGGCGAGCTGCGTCACGCGGTCGATCACGATCCGCAGGACGAGGTGCGCGAGCACGCGGTCTTCGCGATCTCGCAACTGCCGCGCGAGAAATCGGTGCCGATGCTCATCGACCTGGTGAAGAACCACAAGAGCCGTCGCGTGCGCGAGCGCGCGATGTTCTGGCTCGCCGAAACGGGCGATCCGCGCGCGCTCGAGTTGATCGAGAAGATTCTGACGAAGTGACCGAGGGGGCCTCCGGCGGGCCGGCACGGCCGGCAGCGCCTGTTGTTCCATCTAACGCGTTTGCCGTAGATGCGCGCGACTACCCAGATGCGTGTTAGCAGGAACAATCAGCGCTGCCGGCCGTGCCGGCCCGCCGGAGGCCCTCTCGTCGTTCCTCAAAACGTCACGACGAACTCGGCACCGCCGCCGTCCGCGTTCTTCAGCGAGAACTCGATGCCGTGGTTTGCGAGCACTTCGTGAACCACAGTTAGGCCGAGACCCCGACCGTCGCGCTTTGTCGTGAAGAACGGCGTGAACAACTCCGTCCGCGCGCTCTCCGCGATGCCGGGACCGGAGTCGCGCACCGTGAGCACCCCGTCGCGCAACGTCGCGTGAATGCGACCGTCGCGCACGACTGCTTCGATCGCGTTGCGGAACACGTTCAGAATCACCTGCTCCAGCTGACTCGCGTCGACGTCGAACGTGCGGCGATCGTCGAGGTCGAGCGTGACCGTGATCGCGCGCTCGTTCAGTTCGTGGCGCAGCAACGACGCGACGCGCTCGACGATCTCCGCGACTCGCGTCGCCGTGCGATGCGGCGGCGGGATGCGCACGACGTCCGCGAACGCGGCCATGAAGCGATTGAGCGCATCCATCCGCGCTGACGCGATCGTCAGCGCGTTCGTGAAGTCGTCGCGATCCGCCTCGCCGACTTGCGGCGCGTAGCGCAGTGACGACTCGAGGAGCGATCGCACCGCGCCGACCGAATTGTTCACCTCGTGCGACATGATCCGGATCAGCTTTTCGTACGCCGCCTTCTCCGACAGCCGCAGTTCCTCCGTCATCTCCTCGATCACGTAGAACCGCTTCGCGAAACCGCGATCGCTGAACGTCGCGCGGCTCGCTTTCAGGCGTCGCGTGCCGACGTGCGCGATCCACGTGTCTTCGCCGTTCGCGGATGCGATCACGCTCGCGAAGTCCATGCGCACGGCGGCGGGATTCGCGCGTTCGACCTTGCCGTCGAAGTCGCAGATCACGATCCCGGCCGGCGACGCTTCGACGATCTTCTGCAGCAACTGATGCTGCTCTTCCGACGCGAGACGCTCGTCGCGCAGACGGTCGATCATCCGGTTGTACACCTCGATGAGCGTGTCCATCTCGGGCTGACCGACCGGGACGAAGCGCGACGTGAAGTCGCGCTCGGCGATCAGCTCCGCGCCGGTGCGAATCAGATCGAGCGGCACGAACAGCGCGCGCACCAGCCGGATGCTGACCACGATCTCGACGACGAACAGCGCCTCGACGAGAAACAGCAGCAGCGGCCTCTCGATCAGCACGAAGACCACCGACGTGCCGACCAGCACATTCAACGCGACGAGGTACGCGATGATCTTGCCGCGTAGACTCATTCCGCGCTGATCCCGTACTTCTCGAACCGCCGATACAGCGCCGCCCGCGAAATCCCCAGCGCCTCGGCCACCCGCGAGATGTTGCCCTCGTAGTGCCTGAGGCACTTCACGATCATCCGCTTCTCCATCTCGTCGAGCGTGATCGTGCCCGCGTCCGGCAGCGCGACGTCGCGCGGCTCCGCGGGACCGGCGTCGCGAATCGCGAAGAAGTCGTCGACGTCCAGCTCACGTCCGCCGCGCAGCAGCACGGCGCGATCGATCGTCTGCCGCAGTTGCCGGATGTTGCCCGGCCACGGCTGCGATTTCAGCCAGTCCATCGCGCGCGCGGAGATCGACGCGACGTCGGTGCGATACGCCTCGTTCGCAAGTCGCAGGAAGTGATTCGCGAGCGCCGGCACATCGCCGCGACGATCGCGCAGCGGCGGGAGATGGATGTTGATGAGGTTCAGGCGATACAGCAGGTCTTCACGAAAATCGCCGCGTTGCACGAGCTCGTGCAGCACGCGATTCGTCGCCGCGATGACGCGAACGTCGACGGTGCGCGCGCGACTCGAGCCCAGGACCTCGAACGTGCGGTCCTGCAGCACGCGCAGCAATTTCACCTGCGACGGCGCATCGAGCTCGCCGATCTCGTCGAGAAAAATCGTTCCGCCGTCCGCGGTCTCGAAGCGGCCGCGTCGTGTTTCGCGCGCATCGGTGAACGCGCCGCGCACGTGACCGAACATCTCGCTTTCGAAGAGCGTCGACGAGATCCCGCCGAGGTT
>DASVNL010000382.1:0-3792 GCA_036383875.1 Thermoanaerobaculia bacterium | reverse complement strand
GTGCAGATCGCGGTCGGCGCGATCGCCGCGCATTACGGTGTCGAAGGCGACGGTCTGTTCGGATTTCCGCTCGACCGCTACCTGCCGTACTCGATCGTGCGGACGTGGCACCTGCAGATCGGCATCTTCTGGATCGCAACGGCGTGGCTGGCGACGGGTCTCTACATCGCTCCTGCGATCGGCGGACGCGAGCCGAAGGGGCAACGCATCGGCGTGAACATTCTTTTCGTTGCGCTCGTGGCGGTCGTCGGTGGATCGCTCACTGGCGAATGGCTGGGGATCAAGCAGAAGCTCGGCAGCCTCTGGTTCTGGTTCGGAGCGCAGGGCTACGAATACGTCGACCTCGGGCGGCTCTGGCAGATCCTGCTCTTCGCCGGTCTCGTGTTTTGGCTCGTGCTCATGGTCCGCGCGATCCTGCCCGCGCTGCGGCAACGATCCGCCGATCGATCACTCCTCACGTTGTTCACGACGTCGGCCGTCGCCATCCCGCTGTTCTATTCGGCAGGCCTGATGTACGGACAGCGCTCGCACATCGTCACCGCCGAATACTGGCGCTGGTGGGTCGTGCATCTCTGGGTGGAAGGCTTCTTCGAAGTGTTCGCCACGGCGGTCATCGCGTTCCTCTTCACGCGTCTCGGCGTGCTGACGATGCGCACCGCGACGAACGCGACGCTGTTTTCAACGATCATCTTCCTTGCGGGCGGCATCGTCGGCACGTTCCATCACCTCTACTTCACCGGCCTTCCGAACTCCGTCCTCGCCCTCGGCGCGGTGTTCAGCGCATTGGAAATCGTCCCGCTCTGTCTCGTCGGATTCGAAGCATGGGAGCACATCCGTCTCGCACGCGGCACCGCGGCGGCGCAATGGCTGACGACCTACAAGTGGCCGATCTACTTCTTCGTCTCGGTCGCGTTCTGGAACCTCGTCGGCGCCGGCCTGTTCGGATTCCTCATCAATCCTCCGATCGCGCTGTACTACATGCAGGGGATGAATCTGACGCCGGTGCACGGACACACTGCGCTCTTCGGCGTGTACGGCATGCTGGCCATCGGCCTGATGCTCTTCTCGCTGCGAGCGATGAAGCCCGGTGGCGTGTGGAAGGACCGGCCGGTGAAGTTCGCGTTCTGGGCGATCAACATCGGGCTGACGCTGATGTCCGTCTTGAGCATGCTGCCGATCGGCATCGCGCAAACCGTCGCCGCGATCGATCACGGTGTCTGGTACGCGCGCTCCGCGGAGTTTCTGCAAACGCCGTGGATTCAGAACGTCCGCTGGACGCGCGTCGTCGGTGACTCGCTCTTCACGCTCGGCGCCGTCGCGCTCGCGTGGTTCGTCTTCGGCATCTTCACCGGCGGCTCGTACGAGCGCGAGGTGCAGGCCGGCGAGTCGACGCCCGCGAAAGGCGGCACGACTCGACTCGCGCCGGCGAACAAAGCCGTCTATTGAAGTGATTCGAAATGCGCGTGCGGGTTACGAGCTCGCACGCGCATCTCTCACTTCGCTTTCTGCAATTGCCTGCCGCGATACGTCAGCGTTTCGCCGGGCTTCATCTCGTGGAAGGCGACCTTGAGTTTCTTCAACTCCGCCGCGAAGTCGACGGCCGTCGGCGTCATCCCTTCCGAGCCGAAGTGATGCGGTACGGCGAGTTTCGTGCGTACCGATTGCGCGGCTCTCGCGGCCCTCTTCGGCTCCATTCCGTACTGCCCGCCGATGTTGAGCAGCGCGAGGTCGATCGCGTACGTCTCGCCGATCGTTTCCATGTCGCGGAAGTAGGCCGTGTCGCCGGTGTGGTAGATCGTCGGCCCGTTCTTGATCGCGATCACGAAGCCGGACGGATTGCCGCCATACGCGCGCTCCGGCTCGGTGGGACCGGCGTTCGGATTGAACACGCTGCTCGTGTGGATGGCCGGCGTCATCGCGACCATCACTTCTCCGTCCGCGATCTCGATCTCGCCGCCGATGCCCATGATCGTGTCGGTGAGGCCCTGCTCTTTTGGAAAGCCAACGAGCTTCACGAGATTCGCAGCGAGCTCCGGATTCGCGATCAGCACCGCGCCGGTTTTCTTCGCGATCGCGACGGAATCGCCGAGGTGATCGCGGTGGCCGTGCGTGAGGAGGATGTAGTCGGCTTTGGTGATGTTCGCCAGCGCATCCTTGCCGTTCTGGCCATCGGGGTTCGCCGGATTCGTGATCCACGGATCGACGAGCAGCACCTTGCCGCCGGGAGTGGTGATCGAAAACGCGGCGTGCCCCAGCCAGCGCACTTTCGTCTCCTGCGCGGCGGACGGAAGCGTCAACGCGAGGATCGCGAACAGAATCAGTTTTCTCATAGGCAGGAGCAAAGCACAGCGCGCGTCGGCGCTGAAGCAGGAAGGCACGAGCGGTAGGTATCGCGGCATGTGCTTCAATGCCGCGCCATGATCCGTCGCGTTGCTGTCGCCCTCTCCCTGATCGTGATGTTGGTCGCGCCGCTGGCGCAGGCAGCGAGACGACGCGCCGTCGTGCCGTCGTCCTACGAGGTGATTCGCGTGGGCGCGCTGTTCTCGCTCACGGGTGACGGGTCGTCGCTGGGGACGGCCAGTGTCGCCGCGCTGGAGTTGGCGATCCGCGACGTCAATCGCGAGCTGGACGCGCTGCAGATGCCGTATCACGTGGTCAGCGACATCGAGGACACGCAACTGACGGCCACGGTCGCGCTGGAGAAGATCAAGGCGCTGCACGCGCGCGGCGCGCGGATCGTGATCGGACCGCAGTCGAGCTCCGAGGCGGCGATGGTGCTGCCGTATGCGAACGAGCATGGCATCGTCGTGATCAGCCAGGGCAGCACGGCGTCATCGCTGGCGATCGCGGACGACGTGTTGTTCCGCCTCGCGCCGAACGACAAGCTCGAAGGCGAGGCACAGGCCGCGCTGCTGCGCGCCGACGGCATCGACACGCTCGTGCCGATGTGGCGCGCGGATGCAGGCAATGGCGGTCTGCGCGACTCGACGAAGCGCTCGTTCGAAGCCGCAGGCGGAACGGTGCGCGCAGGCGTCTCCTACGCCCCCGACACCACCAACTTCACCAACCTCGTCACCGCCCTCGGCACCGAAGTCCGCGCGGCGAAAAACGCGAATCCGTCCGCGCACATCGCGGTTTATCTCGCGTCGTTCGAAGAAGCGGTGAGCATCTTCCGCCTCGCCGCACTCGACGCGGATCTCTCCTCGATCCGCTGGTACGGCGCCGACGGCGTTGCACAAAGCCGCGCGCTTATCGTCGACGCGGAGTCCGCGGCGTTCGGCGTGAAGACGTCGTTCACCGCGCCCACGGTCGGACTCGACGAAGCCGCGCGCGAAGGCTGGCAACCGATCAGCGACGAGATCCGCGAGAAGATCGGCTTCGCCCCCGACGCCTTCGCCCTCTCCGTTTACGACGCCACGTGGGTCGCTATCCTGTCCGCAGCGCAAGTCGACAACGACGCCTCCCTGCTGCGCGACTCCTTCGCGCGCAACATCCAACGCTACTGGGGCCTCACCGGCCCGACCATCCTCGACGCCGCGGGCGATCGCAAAAAAGCGAGCTTCGATTTCTGGACCATCCGCGCAGGCACCGCGACCGATTGGGTGCACACCACGCAGTACAGCGGCGGGCATATCTCGCGGTGAGGTAGAAGGTGCGCTCCGTGTGACGGCGCTCACCCGTCGGTGTATCGCCACCCACCCCGGTGGGTGGGGCGGATCACCGGGCGGAGTGCGATGTTGTCGGAAGAACAAAGGAGCACAGCATGCCTTCGCCATACAACCTCGATCTCGT
>DASVNL010000381.1:0-6063 GCA_036383875.1 Thermoanaerobaculia bacterium | reverse complement strand
GGCTCGCCTGCATCGGAGCTGCGCGAGCGCGCGTCATTGAAGAGTCGAAACGCCCAGCAGTGATGCGTCGCGTCGAAGTACTTCTTCTGTGTGCGCGTCAGTTCTTCGAAGAATGCTTCTTCGGATTCGACGTGAAACGCGATGCCGAGAAACTCCGAGCGCTCGATCTTGTGGCGAAACTCGACGCTCTCTGCGAGCGTTCGATAGTGATCGGCGTCAGACATTGCGATACGCCGAAACGTTGCGATTGCCGCGCACGAAGAAGCGCAGCGGCCACGCCGCGGCGTCGCCGGAGTTGTCGATGCCGATGCGCGGGCTGACCGCGATGTCGTCGTCGCCTAGCTCGATGTCGCGCGGCGCGAGCCACAGCGTGTCGCCGCGCAGACTCTCGCCGTCGAGCTTGCGATCGATGTCGAGAGCCATGCAGATCTTGCCCGGCCCGTTCATCAGCTCGTGATCCTTGCGCGCTTTGGGGCGACGCTCGCGCATCGACTCGATGCCTTTCACCGGTTCCGCCGCGCGCAACAACACCGCTTCCGCGAGATCGCTCTCCTGCGTCACGACGTTGAGGCAGAAGTGCATGCCGTACGTGAAGTACACGTATGCGTGTCCACCTTCGAGATACATCGAGGCGTTGCGCTCGGATCGCAATCCGCGTCGCGCATGCGACGCCGCGTCATTCGCGCCGAGGTACGCTTCGGTCTCGACGATGCGCGCTGCGAGCAGCGGACCTTCGTCGAGCCGTCGATACAACACGCAGCCGAGGAGCGCGCGTGCGATGTCGACGGTGTCGCCGAGGTAGAACGAGCGGGGGAGCTTGCGCATCAGCGCTTTCGCTTGTGGTCGAGCTGCTCCTCCGTCACGTGTCGCCCGATGATCTCCATCAGCTCGCGATGCACGCCCGGCGCGGCGCCGACGATGTTGCCGCGCTCGAACCAGCGCTGTCCGCCGGAGAAATCGGTGACGACGCCACCCGCTTCCGTGACGAGCAACGCGCCTGCGGCGACGTCCCACGGAGCGAGATGCATTTCGAAGAATCCGTCGAACACGCCGGCCGACGTGTATGCGAGATCGAGTGCCGCGGAGCCCGCGCGACGCACCCCTTTCGACGTGCGAATGACGTCTTCGAAAATCCGGACGTACGGCGTGACGTACTCCTGCGCGCGAAACGGAAAGCCGGTCGCGAGGAACGACGCCTCGACGCGATCGTGCGACGAGATGTGAATCCGCTTGTCGCCGCGATACGCGCCCGCGCCGCGCTCGGCGGTGAAGAAGAGATCGCGCAGCGGCTCGTAGATCACGCCGGCGACGGTCTCGTCGCCGTTGCGCAGCGCGATCGAGACGCACCACATCGGAAAGTGCTGCAGGTAGTTCGACGTGCCGTCGAGCGGATCGATGATCCACGTGCGCGCGTTCGAGCCCGCGGTGCGGCCGGTCTCCTCGCCGAGAAACGCGTCGCCCGGCGCATGCTCGCGGATGCAGGCGACGATGACGTCTTCACTTTCGCGGTCGGCGCGCGAGACCCAATCGTTGCGCGCCTTCAGATCCGCGTCTTCCTTGCCGAGTTGCTCCCAATAGTTGAGCAGCACCGCGGCACCGCGCCGCGCTGCCGTCATCGCCAGTTCGATGTCGTTCATGCGGCGCGGATTGTATCGTCCGGCTACTGGAGCGGGACGTTGCCGTCGGGCCGCGTCGGATAAAGGACGACTTCGCTTTCCTGCTGATGCACGCGCACGCCGTTGCGCATCATCGTGACCTCCGCCTTCGCGCGCTTGCGCTCGCGATCGACGGCGGCAGTGAGCGTGACGTCGTAGTCGTTCCACTTGCCGGTGCGCGTCGCCCGCATCCCCGGCTCGAGCTGCACGAGAACGACGATCGTCTGCACTCGCTTGTCGTCCTTCTCTTTGTCGAACGCCACGAACGCGTCATAGGTCTGCGTGTTCTGTCGCGGCTTCAGCAGCTCGTACTGCGAAGGCGTCGTCGGCATGATGCGCAGCTTGACGGGTGGAAGCTCTTCGATGCCTTTCGGCTTCGCGGGAGCGGTCAAGGTTCCGGCGGTGAGAAACACGAACACGATCGCGGCGAAAACACCGAGAGCCATTGCACGTTTCATCGTGACCTCCTTGTCGTCTGATGATTCTAAGACGCGCGGAAATCAGCGGCGTTTCAGATCGACGCGCATCCTTCCGAAATCGATCACCACGTTGAAGTGCTTGAGCAGGTTCTGGCCGATGATGCCGACGGCGAGGTCTTTCTCGTCGCCGCCGTACATCGGCAGCGTGCGGAAGTCGCCGGCCGATCGATCGAGGCCGATCTGCACATCCTCGAGTTTCGCGCCGCGTTTCATCGAGCCGCCGAGTCCCTGCAGCATCGCGGAGTGCGAGCCCGATCCCCACAACGTCACGGGCATGCTGCCGATGCGCGCCTCATTGAGGAACGTGATCTCCGATCCGGTGTCGAGCACGAAGAGGTACCAGCCGCGCCGGTTGATCGCGCCGCGCACGTGCGGGCGGAAGCCTTCGAAGAAGAGGTTCTGATTCACGTCCGGACGGCGTTCGTTGTCGGCGAGGCGCGTGAAGATCACACGGTTGCGATCGAAGTCGAGCTCGATGCGGAACTCTTTGAGCAGGTTCGAGCCGAGGAGAAAGTCCATGCGGAACTCTTTCCCTTCGCGCTTGTTGATGAGGAAGCGCATCTTGTCGTCCGGCATGATCGCGACCGGAACGTTCTCGATGACCATGTTGCCGAGCTCCAGCGATTCGACGAGGCCGAACTTCACCTGAATCGGCTCGCCGAGGAGACCGAAGAACGTACCTTCCGTGTCGCTGAGATGGCGGACGTTGAGTGTCTTCGCGAGTCGCGTCGAAATGATCGACAACACGGCGCCGGAGTCGATGATCGCTTCGATGTCGGTGGTGCGATTCACGCGCGCAGCGATGCGCGGCACGTCGGGACGTCCGAAGCGGAACGGCAATGCGTGCGACGTCGCGCCTTTGAATTGATAGACCGGGATGCCGCGCAATGACTCGAGGTACTTCATGTGCCACGGCCGGATCTGCAGTCCGCGCTCGGCGGCGATCTGCGCCCACTCGAGACTGAGCTCGAAGTTGTTCTCCAGATACTCGACCTGCGCGAGATCCCACGCGACGTCGGCGTAGGTCGAACGGAACGGATCGAGATCGAGTGCGGCGCGGAGTCGCGCGCGGGCATCGTCGAAGCGTCCGCACGCGAGATAGACCTTGCCGAGTGCGGCGAGATCGTTGGCGTTGGGCTTCGTGCGCGCGTCGATCGTCGTGGCGAGATCCATTGCGCGCAGGTAATCGGCTTTGGTGATCATCTGCTGCAGATCGGCACCGCGCTCGATGTTCGTGGGCAGGAGCGTGAGCGGGCCGACACTGACGTCGGTGTACAGCGCACAACCGCTGAGCAGCAGCAGGACCGCAATCGGAACGCTCATCCGCAACATTCGCATGACCTCGATGGCGCGGATTGTACGAGCGTCTTTCGGAGCGTTGCGCGCGCGACGCGGTTTCGGCACTGCTGGTTCGGGGTTCTGTTACAGCCTCACCAGGATGCCCAGCTCGCGGATCTGGTACGCGAGCGCCTGTCGCGACATCTTCAATGCCGCCGCGGCGCGGTTCTGATTGCCGCGCGATTCCAGAAGCGAGCGCTGAATGAGGTCGCGCTTGAAGCGCATGACGGCGTCCTGATACGAACCCACCGAAATCCGCGCCGGTACGACGCTGCGCAATCGCTCGGGCAGATGCTCGACCTCGATCGACTTCGCTTCGCCGGCCATCGCATGCGCCCCGCGAATCGTGTTCTGCAACTCACGCACGTTGCCCGGCCACGCATACGAGCTGAAGATCGCCTCGACGTCGTTGGAGAACGACGCGGCGCCGCCGCGATGCTTGTCGCGCTCGTTCGCGAGGAAGTGTTCGGCGAGTAAGAGAATGTCCTGGCCGCGCTCGCGCAATGGCGGCAGCGATACTTCGACGCCGCGGATGCGGTAATAGAGGTCGTCGCGAAACCGTCCTTCTTCAACAGCGGTGCTCAATCGTCGATTGGTCGCGCTGACGATGCGGACGTCGGCGGAGCGATTCGTGGCATCGCCGACGCGCCGGAACTCGCCCTCCTGCAGGAATCGGAGGAGCTTCGCTTGTGCAGGGAGCGGCAGCTCGCCGATTTCGTCGAGGAACAGCGTGCCGCCGTCCGTCGTCTCGATCAGTCCGGCGCGATCGCGATCGGCGCCGGTGAATGCGCCGCGCACATGGCCGAAGAGCTCACTCTCGATGAGGTTCTCGGGGAGCGCGGCGCAATTGACGGCAGTGAAGGTCTTCTGGCGACGCGCGGATTGTCGATGGATCGCGCGCGCGACGAGCTCTTTGCCGGTGCCGGAGTCGCCGAGGATGCAGACCGGGACGTCGCGTTTCGCGATGCGGGCGACGAGCGATTCGAGCTCGCGGATCTGGGGCGAGCGTCCGACGATGCCGTCGATTGCACCGGTGATCGGTGTGCGCGCCTGCTCTTCCTGCTCGAGCACGCGTTTGAGCCGATGGTTCTCGGCGCGCGTGCGAAAGATCGCGGCCACGGCGTCGCGACCGTCGACGCTCCAGCGGGAGGAGCCGTGGATGTAGAGCCGTTCGCGCTCGCTGCATTCGATCCAGTCCGCGTCGTCGTCATCCTCCGGACGCGCGGGGCCGAGCGTGTTCCACTGGCCGAGGCGATTGCGCGTGGTGAAGCACCACGGAACGTCGAAGTCGTGCGCGGCGAAGGGAAACTCGTGCGTCGCGGCGGAGCGGAGGATGCGCAGCTCGATCTCCGTCGGCGCTGGAGTTGGATCGTAGTGAAGCGCGAGGTGTGCGGCGATGGCGCGGGCGGTGGCGTCGTCGTTCGCGCGGATCGCGGCGCGAAATCGCGCGAGCTCCGCGGGGATCGGCGAGACGCGCGCCGGTGCGCCGTCGCGAAGGGAGTGATGACGTCGCGTCAGCTCGGCATTGCCGGATTTGCCCTTCGCGCGCATTGGCGTGTGCGCGTGTTCGAGCCAGTCGATCTCGTCGAGGATCAACGCGGCGGCTTCGCGGATCTGCGCATGATGTCGCGGACGTTCCCACACCGCGTGCGCCGCGCGACGTGCGTCGGCGAAGCGGCCGCGGGAGAAGTCGAGATGCGCGGTGAGGAGCTGCAGTTCTTCGAGTCGGATCGCGTCGTTGTTGCTCGCGTAGAAGCGGCGCAGTCGCGCGATGCGTTGCGCGGCGTGCGCCCACTGCGCGTCGTCGGCGGCGAGATACGCGAGCGTGAAGAGAATCCCGCCGGCCGCGCGATCGCCTTGCGTCTCTTCGACTTCGCGCAGCGCTTCGACGGCGATCGCACGCGCGTCATCCCACGCGCCGGCGGAGAACGCGGAGAACACGCGATCGAGCGACGCATCGATCGCTTCGGTGAGTACGCGTGCGTGCGCGTGTGCATCGTCGGCAGCTTCGCGTGCGCTCTCGAAGTCGGATTGCTCGAGTGCGCGATACGTGGCCAGTCGCGCGGCGAGATAGGGATCGTCGAGCGTGAGGTCCGCGCCGTGCAGCGCGCGTTCGTACGCGAGCAGACTCGAGTCGCTGTCGATCGTCGTAAGGAGTTGTTGCGCTTCTTCTTCGCGATCGAGCAGACGCAGAACTTCGGCGCGGAGCACGCTCACGTCGAACGTCGGCTCGAGGCGTTCGAGGCGCGTGAGGGCGGTCGCGTAGTCGCCCATCCGACGTTCCGCGCGTGCGAGCACGAGCTCGTCATTCGGCGCGACGTCGCGGGCGTCGCGATACCGGCCGCAGTCGATGAGCGCGTGTGCGTACTGACTCGCGAGTTCGGGAGTGAGGACATCGGCGGGGATGTGATGAAACGCGTCGACGATCGCGCGCGCATCGGCGAACGTCGTCTGTTCGAGCGTCGCGACGGCGTGTTCGACATCGCCGGCGTCGAGCCAGAGCAGCGCGGCGGTGACGCCGTCGCAATGCGTCGCCGCGACGCGACAGATCGGCGGACGTGAAGCCGCCGGCACGAGTCGCGAGGCTTCGT
>DASVNL010000380.1:0-2403 GCA_036383875.1 Thermoanaerobaculia bacterium | reverse complement strand
GTCAGTGGGCCATGTTCCTCCGCAATCACGACGAGCTCACGCTCGAGATGGTCACGGACGAAGATCGCGACTACATGTGGCGCACCTACGCCAAGGACGAAAAGGCGCGCATCAACCTCGGCATCCGCCGCCGTCTCGCGCCGTTGCTCGAAAATCATCGCGGCCGCATTCATCTGATGAACGGCCTGCTGTTCTCGTTCCCCGGCACGCCGATCGTTTATTACGGCGACGAGATCGGCATGGGCGACAATATTTACCTCGGCGACCGCAACGGCGTTCGCACGCCCATGCAGTGGAGCGCGGACCGCAATTCGGGATTCTCGCGCTGCAATCCGCAGCAACTCTTCCTGCCGCTGATCATCGATCCGCAATATCACTACGAACAGGTCAACGTCGAAGCGCAGCAGTCGAATCAATATTCGCTGCTCTGGTGGATGAAGCGCCTCATCGCGATGCGCAAACGTTATCGCGCATTCGGCCGTGGGACGATGGAGTTTCTGCACAGTGAGAACCGCAAGGTCCTTGCGTACGTGCGCCGCTACGAAGACGAAACGATCCTCGTGATCGCCAACCTCTCGCGACTCGTGCAGGCCTTCGAGCTCGACCTCACGGAGTTCCGCGGCATGGTGCCGGTGGAACTGTCGGGCGGCACGCGCTTTCCGCAAATCGGCGATCGTCCGTATTTCCTCAACCTCGGGCCGTTCGCGTTCTATTGGTTCGAACTGAAGCGCGAAGTCGCGGCGGAAATCACGACGAAGGACGCGCCGCTCGTCGCAGCGCGGACATGGGACGAAGTGCTGGCGCCGGCGAGTCACGACGCGCTCGTGCGCGCGCTCGCGGACTACCTGCCCACGCGTCGCTGGTTCGGCAGCAAGGCGCGCCTGATCACGTCGGTCAACGTGCGCGACGCGGTGGAGTTGCCGAACGAATCGCGACTGGTCTTGCTCCACGTCGAATTCTCGGAAGGGGAGCCGCAGACGTACGTGCTCCCGCTGGCGATTGTGAACGTGCGGCGCGAACAGGATCAGGGCCGCAATCTGCCCGTCGTCGCGCGATTGCGTGACGGCGCGATTCTGTACGAGCCGGTGCAAGACGAGGCATTCGCAAACACGCTCCTCGAGACGATCGCGCGCAAGAAGCAATTACGCGGATCGCTGGGCAACGTGATCGGAACGTCGACGCGCGCGTTCAAAGACCTGCGCGGCAGCGAGAAACTCGAAACGCACGTCCTCGGCGTCGAACAATCGAATACTGCGATCACATACGGACAGCGGTTGTTCCTCAAACTCTTCCGCCGGCTCGAGCCGGGCATCAACACCGACTTCGAGATCTCGCGATTCCTCAATGAAGAGACGTCGTTCGCGAACACGCCGCGCGTTGCGGGCGCGCTCGAGTATCGCGATGAGCGCACCGGTGTCGCGACGACCGTCGGCATCCTGCAAGGCTTCACTGCGAATTCCGGCGACGCGTGGTCGTACACGCTCGACTCGATCGGCCGCTATTTCGATTTCCTGTTGAGCGATCCATCCGCGGCGGAGCGCATCACGAAAGCGATCCCGCACGACCATCCGTTCGCGCTCGCACAGAAGCCGATTCCCGACGCCGTGCGCGAGGCGATCGGCGCGTACCTCTCTGACGCCGAGCTTCTCGGACGTCGCACCGCGCAGTTGCATCTCGCACTCGCATCACGCGACGACGATCGCGCGTTCGCGCCCGAGCCGTTCACGCCGCACTATCAACGTTCGATTTATCAATTCATGCGCACGCAGATCGTGCAGACGATGCAGGTCCTGCGACGCCGCGCGAAAGATCGTCCGGAGTTCGAGGAGTTGCTCGCGCGCGAGCAGGAACTTCATCAGCGTATCCGCGCGATTCTCAACGACAAGATCGACGCCTCCCGCATCCGCGTCCACGGCGACTATCACCTCGGCCAGGTCCTCTACACCGGCAACGACTTCGTGATCATCGACTTCGAAGGCGAGCCCGCACGACCATTGAGTGAACGCCGCATCAAACGCAGCGCCCTGCGCGACGTCGCGGGGATGCTGCGCTCGTTCCACTACGCGCCGTACGCCGTCCTCTTCGGCACCGCGCCCGGCTCGTACGTGCGCCCCGAAGACCTCGAACGCCTCGAAACCGGCGCGCAGTTCTGGCACCGCTGGATCAGCGCCGCGTTCTTGCGCGCGTACTTGTCGGAGAGCGCATCAGGCACGCACCTCCCGAAGAAACCGGAGCACATCGAGATCCTGTTGAACGCGTACCTGCTCGAGAAGGCGCTGTACGAGATCAACTACGAACTGAACAACCGCCCCGACTGGGTGCGCATCCCGATCCGCGGAGTGCTGGACTTGCTCGGATGAACGCGCGAAGCGCGATTCATCCGAGCTTCTTTTTCTTCATCCC
>DASVNL010000379.1:0-11464 GCA_036383875.1 Thermoanaerobaculia bacterium | reverse complement strand
TAGATCTTCGGCACCGCGAACGATGCGAACAGCACGACGAAGACGAAGATGTTGTCGACCGACAGCGCCTTCTCGATGACGTAGCCCGTCAGAAACTCGAGCGCCTTGACCTGGCCGAATCGCAGGTAGATCCAGCCGTTGAAAATCAGCGCGAGCGTGACCCACACCGCGCTCCACGTGAGCGCCTCGCGAAAGCGGACCTCGTGCGGCTTCCGGCTGAAGACGCCGAGGTCCAACGCGAGCATGCCGAGAACGAAGACGCTGAAGACAGTCCAGAGAAGAGGGCTGGCGATCGACTCCGTCACGCTGCGTACCTCATGAACGACATCGCGCGCAGACGGCGCACGCGCTCAACCATCGGCGGGTGCGTCGAGAAGAGACTCGTCAGGCCGCGCGTGCCCGAGAACGGATTCACGATGAAGAGACTCGCCGTCGCCGGCGCGGCGGTCACCGGCGGGACGACGTGCGCGGTGCGATCGAGTTTCTCGAGCGCGCTTGCGAGTGCGTCGGGATCACCACTGAGCTGCGCGCCGGTTTCGTCGGCGAGGAACTCGCGCGAGCGCGAAATGCCGAGTTGCACGAGCGTCGCTGCGATCGGCGCGACGATCGCGAGCGCAATCGCGGCGATCGGATTCGGGCCGTCGTCGTCGCTGCTGCCGCCGAAGATCGCCGTGAACTGAAGCATGTTGCTGATGTATGCAATGGCGCCGGCCACGGCCGCGGCGATCGTCGAGACGAGGATGTCGCGGTTCTTGATGTGACCGAGCTCGTGCGCGAGCACGCCGCGCAGTTCGCGTTCGGTGAGGATCTGCAGGATGCCGTCCGTCACCGCGACGACGCCGTTCTTCGGATTGCGTCCGGTCGCGAACGCATTCGGCTGAGGCGAGGGGATCGAGTAGATGCGCGGCATCGGGATGTCGGCACGCACCGCGAGCTCGCGCACGATCGCGTAGATGCGCGGCGCCTGCTGCTCGCTGATCGGTTGCGCGCGATGAATGCGCAGCACGAGCTTGTCGGAGAAGAAATACGCGCCGAGGTTGAGGACCATGGCGAGGATGGTGAAGCCGGCGACCCATTGGCGGCCGAGGAGCGATCCGAAGCCGATTAGGATGGCGGAAAGCACACCCAGCAGCAGGATCGTCTTGATCTGGTTTTTCATAGCGCTCGCTCTAACGAGAGCGGCGCGGATTGCATTCATAGATTCAATGGATTGTTCCGATTGGATTGATTGATTTACTCTATGCGTGATGGAGTGGCTGAACTATCACCACCTTTTGTACTTCTGGACGGTCGCGCGCGAAGGTTCGATCGCCGCGGCGACGCAGAAGCTCAATCTCACGCAGCCGACGATTTCGGCGCAGTTGCGTCTGCTTGAAGAGTCGCTAGGGGAAAAGCTGTTCGAGAAATCGGGACGGCGGCTCGTTTTGACGGAGTCCGGGCGGATTGCATTGCGATACGCGGACGAGATCTTCGCCCTCGGCCGCGAGCTCCGCGACGTTCTGCGCGACCGGCCGACCGGCAAGCCGGTGAAGATCCACGTGGGGATCGCGGACGTCGTGCCGAAGCTCATCGCGTATCGCGTGTTGCGACCCGCACTCGTGGCCGCGCCTGAAGTCGAGATGATCTGCCGCGAGGCGTCGTCCGAGGCGCTGTTCGTTTTGCTGGGACAACACGAGGTTGATCTCGTCATTACCGACACTCCATCGTCCGGCACGCCGCTCCGTGCCTACAACCACGTCCTCGGCGAAAGCGGCACGACCTTCTTCGCCGTCTCATCGATCGCGGGGCCGCTGCGCAAACATTTTCCCGAGTCGCTCGAAGGCGCGCCGATGTTGTTGCCCGGCGAGAACACGCAGACGCGACGCGCGCTCGAGCTGTGGTTCGACTCGACAGGGATCACGCCGAAGCGCGTCGGCGAGTTCGATGACCTTGCGCTGATGGTCGCGTTCGGCCGCGCGGGGAGTGGCGTGTTCCCCGGACCGACCGCGATCGAGCGCGAAATCGAGTCGCAGTACCACGTGCGCGTCGTCGGACGTTTGCCAGAAGTGAAGGAACGCTTCTACGCTGTGACCGCAGAACGAAAAATCAAGAATCCGATCGTCAGCGCGATTACGAGCGCTGCGCGACGGGAAGTGTTCGATGGAGGTTCGCGTGAGTGAAATCTTGCGTCCGGGCGAGGCCTTGCTACCCGATTTGGAAGAACGCCCGCAGTGGAAGCTGACCGGGATCATCTTCTTCACGATAATGGCGTTGCTGCTGCTCTTCGCGGCATTCAAGATCATCTGGCCGTTCATGACGGCGATTCTGCTCGCCGCGATTCTGTGCACACTGACGTTCGGGATCTTCAAGCGTGTGCGCGAGCGGCTGAAGGGCAGCTCCGTTCGTGCCGCCATCGTGATGCTCCTCGGCATCACGGTCATCGTGGTCATCCCGGCGTTGATCATGTCGATGCTGCTCATCCAGCAGGCGAACGTCGTCGTCGACAAGATGCAATCGGGCGAGGCGCAGGCGATGGTCAAGCGCATCGACCTCTCGCACAACCTCGCGTTCATCAAACGCTTCGCGCCGAACTTCGATCCCGCGACGCTCAGTCCCGATCGTTTGCTCCTGCCGGCGATGCGACAGATTCCCGGCTGGGTCGCGCGCAACGGCGGCGCAGTGTTGGGCGGACTCGCGGGGATGTTTCTCGGATTCGCACTCGCGTTGTTGGCGATGTTCTTCTTCTACGTCGAAGGCGAATCGATCCTCGTGCAGCTTTCGATTCTGTCGCCACTGCCCAAACGCTACGACGAAGAGTTCGCCGCGAAATTCAAAGACGTCATCGATGCGACCTTCCGGGGCCAGCTCTTCACCGGACTTGCGCAGGGCGTGATGACCGGCGTCGGACTCGCGATCGCCGGTGTGCCTGGCGCCGCGTTCTGGGGCGCAGTCGCAGCGTTGCTGTCGTTGATTCCGATGGTTGGTGCCGCGGCCGTGTGGGTGCCGGCGTCGATCTATCTGTTGATCGTCGCGTCGATGGGCAACGCGCCGTGGTGGCAGCCGATTTTCCTCATCATCTGGGGACTCGTCCCCGTGTCGCTCGTCGACAACGTCGTGCGTCCGTGGGCGATGAAAGGGAAGGCCCAACTGCCCGCGATTCCGCTCCTCTTCGCAGTCCTCGGCGGCATGCAAGCTTTCGGATTCGTCGGTCTCGTCATCGGGCCGCTGGTGTTCTCGCTGCTCATGTCGATCATCGACATCTACAAGAAATCGTTCTCGATTCAGGGCGGCACGGTGACCCGGGCGTAGCTCGCGCGGCGTCAAATTATCGAGGCGAAAATCGTCAATTCCTCATGAATTGGCAGATGATTTGTACTGTCTGATGACCGCATGGGTGTGGAGTACGCACGGCGTGTGTTGATCGCCGATGCAGACGCGGCCGTTCGACAGCAGTTGTTCAGCGCATTGCTGGACAACGACATCTTTTCGGATTGCGTGCTGACGGTGCCGGATGCGCTCGAAAAACTCGACGCGCAAAAGTACGGCGTGATCGTTCTCGACGTCGCGCTGCCGGGCACCGACGTCGGGATGGTGATCGACCGCATCTCCACGATTCCATCGAAGGAACGGCCGGTCGTGTTGATCCTCGCGTCACGCCCCGAGGCGACACGGTCGCTCGATGTGGAGATCGTGCAGATCGTGTTGCGCAAACCGGTCGTGCTCGCACAGGTCGTCGATCTCGTGGGCAGTTGTCTGCGCAGCGCGGCTGCGCGCCTGGCGATGCCGCAAGACGCGCGCAAGAAGAAGGGCGATCAGCTCACGTCGTGACCGAACTGCCGGAAGGCAGCGGTCGCACGTTCGACGACGTCGTCTTTCACCAGCACGTAGTCGGTGTCGAACGTCGCGATGAGCAAGAGGCTGATGCCGTTGCCCGCGAGTGCACCGGACAACGAAGCGGCGACGCCGGTCACGCTGAACTCGAACGGCCCGACGACTTCGAACACGCGCCAGCCGCGATCCGCGTGAACGTCGTTCGGCGCGGACGACTCATCGCACACGATCGACAACTCCGCGTGCGTCCGCGTGATGGAGACGAACTTGCCGTGCGCCCAGTCGGGAATCGGGGCGTCGGGACTGAGCCGGCAGACGGCAGCGCGCTGGGGCTGCAGGACGATTCGCAACTGCATTTACTCGTCTCCTACGACGCGATCGACGGTCTGGATCAGCGTCTTTTGTTCGAATGGCTTCTGCACGATCGCTGCGACGTCGCCCTCGATGCCTTTGAGGATCGAGTCGGGCGACGCGGTGACGATCACGACGCGTTGGAGCATCGTCGGATTCGACTCACGCAGATGCCGGATGACCGTCATCCCGCCGTCGGTCGGGGTCATGAGGTCGAGCAGCAACGCGTTGTATTTCGTGCGCTGCATATGCTCGAGAGCCTGCGAGCCGCTGCTGACGACGTCCACGCGATAGCCGTGTTTACGCAGCAGCGCTGCGATGAGGCGTTGCATCGAAGGATCGTCGTCGAGCACGAGCAGTCGTGCCTTGCGAGTGAGGAGCGAGAGCATCGGCGAGGGAGTCTAACGCAGGGGTCGTGCCGAGGCCGGTGGTGCGGGGTGAGGGGATCGAACCCCCGACCAATTCCGTGTAAAGGAAGCGCTCTACCGCTGAGCTAACCCCGCCCGGGGAACGGCGCGAGAATACCACGCGCGATTTAGTGGAGCGGAGGGCTCTCAGCCCTCCGAACGCAAATCGGCGGGCTAAGAGCCCGCCGCTCCATCCGCGAGCTTGTCGAGCTCCTCGCCGGTGACGCGGTACACGGTCCAGTGGTTCATCGGCAGCGCGCCGAGGGAGCGGTAAAACTGGATTGCGGGCTCGTTCCAATTCAGCACGGCCCACTCGAAGCGTCCGCAGTTCCGCTCGCGTGCGATGGCCGCGAGTTTCGCGAGCAGCGCTTTTCCGTAACCTTTGCCGCGCAACTCGGGACGCACGTACAGATCTTCGAGATAGATGCCGGGACGCGCGAGGAACGTCGAGTAGTTGTGGAAGAAGAGCGCGAAGCCGACCGGATCGCCCTCAGCCTCCGCTATCAAAACCTCGGCGTACGGCCGCGGACCGAACACCGTCTCGCGGACTTTGTCCTCCGTCGCGACGACTTCGTGGCCGAGGCGCTCGTATTCGGCGAGCTCGCGAATGAAGCGCGTGATCAGCGGGACGTCGGACTCGGTGGCGAAGCGGATGGTCAGTGCGTCAGGCATGAATCACGGCACGATCATCACGGGCACGGGCGCGTGCCGGATGATGTCGAGCTTTCCTTCGCTGGGATTGGAGCTCGCGTTGAGAAAGATCGCGTCGGCGTCGTTCTTCGTCGCGTATCGAATCAGCTCGCGCTCCGCGTCGTCGCCTTCGAGGATCGCCGTGGTCGCGCCGGGCGTGTTTTCGCCGAGCTCGCGCAGCAACTCCGCGGCGCGCGCCTTGTTCTTCTCGTCGCACACGGTGACGATCCGAATCTCGCGCGCGATGCGTTTCGCGAGATCGAGTGCGGCGTGCGATTTCTGCTCGAGGTGGGCGGGCACCACGACGCGCTGAATCGACGCGCGCTTGCGTGTGCCGTAGCGAATCGCGAGCACTGGTGCGGGCGGCTCGCGCAACACCGCGAGCGTCGTCGAGCCGACGAACAGATGCGCGACGTGATGCCGCGCGTGCGTCGCGATGACGATCAGATCGACGTTCTCGTCTTTCGCCGTGCGGCAGATTTCTTCGCCGTGATCGGGAGCCTGGCGAACGATCAGACGCGTCACGAGAGTCGCGTTCGCGCGACGCACGCGATCGCGCAATCGTTCCAACTCCTGCTGCTCGGCGTATTCGTAGATTGATGGATCGGCAGGGAAGCGCAACTTGCCGGGCTGCGAGGTGTGCTCCATGCGCACGTGCAGGATCACGAGCTCCGCGCGGCTGGACTCGGCGATGCGCACGGCATCGTCGAACACCCATTCGGATGCGGTCGAGAAATCAGTGGGGATCAGAATTCGTCGAAACACGCGACGGCGATTCTATCGCGCGGCGGTGGTCGTTCCGCCGACGGCGGCGAGTCCGGCGCCTTCCGCGACCGTCGTCACGGGCGGGACAGAACCTACCGGCATGACGATGTAGCGGATCACCGTCCGCGGTTCGGCCTCGGTCTCCGCAATCTGCAGCATCACCTGCTTGCCGTTCGCGTTCATCGTGTCGCCGGGAATGAACGGATCCTGCATGGCCTGATTGAGCTGCACTTCGAGCGTGCGCCAGTCTTTCCCTTCGTTCGGATAGCGATCGCGTGAGTCGAACGCGCGGAACTGCGCGAGGTAGGTCGTGTAGTAGTGATAGACCTGCGGAAACGAGTCATCCGTCGCCAGCGTGTACACCTCGGCGCCGTTGCCGTAGCGGCTGCGCACCATCACTTCATCGCGGCGGGTGAGATCGGACCGAAACTCGGCGCCCGAGTAGATCGGAATGGCCGGACTGATGGTCGCGAGCTCCTGTTTGGCGTTGACGGCCTGCTCGGGAGTGGTGGGAGCTTCGCGCGAGGGCGTTTGCGCACCGGCTGCTTTCGACTCGCTGCCGCCCGTGCAGTTCACGGTCAGCATCGTCGCGAGAAGGAGACTTCCGATGGTTACGCCGGCTCTCTGATGAGTCGTCATGAACCACGAATAGAGCAATGGGTATGCCGTCGCCTTCAGTTATTTTGTGCGCGGGTCAGAACCGAGCGCTGCCGTCGGGCCGTGCTGCGCAAACGCTCGAGCGCGGTCTCGCCGCCGTACTTCGCCGCGAGGCGCTCGCCGTAGGTGTCGGCGATGTTCGCAACCGAGCCCAGCGAGGCGATGAGTTGCTCGGGCCGCAGGCGGCGTCCGAGGAAGGAGTGCGAAAAGAAAACGTCCTGCTCGGACATGCTGAAGCCGCCGAGCGGCACTTCCGAGTTCAGCACGAGCAGCTGCTGCATCAACTCGAACGTCGCCTCGACGCCCTGCACGCAGAACGCGAGCACTTCGATCACCGCGTCGTCTTCTTCGAACGGATCGATCGAGATCTCCAGCACGGTGGAGCCGTATTTGAGGTAGAAGTCGCAGTGGCCAGCATCGTCGAAGTGTTCTTCCACGAGCTCATCGAGGTAAGTCTTCACCTGACGGTAGACCTCCTCCTGGCACTCGGTATGGAACTCTCTGGTGCGCGACATCGAGCGGGATTATAAGCACGAACGTGAATGGGGATGAGGAATGAATGAAGTCTTTGAGCGACGCAGAGCGCTCGTGCTCAAGCGAGGCAAGGAGCGCGTCGTCGCGAATCGTCATCCGTGGATCTTCGCCGGCGCGATTCACAGCGAGCGCGGCCCTGAAGATGCGGCGTTCGCGGACCTCGTCGACGTCGAAGGAACGCGCATCGCGTCGGGCTTCTACTCGAGCTCGTCGCAGATCCGCCTGCGCGCGCTGACGTTCGGCGACGAAGTGCTGAACGAAGAGACGATCGCAAAGCGCATCACGAACGCGATCGTAAGACGTCGTCCGATTTTCGAGGACGGCTCGACGAACTGCGCGCGGATCATTCACGCCGAGGGCGATGATCTGAGCAGCATCGTCGTCGATCGCTATGACGACGTGCTCGTCGTCGAGATCGCGAATCGCGGCGTCGAGCAGATCAAGCCGCTCATCGTCGACGTGCTGCAGCGCGAGCTCGAGCCGCGCGCGATCTACTTCAAGAACGATTTGCCGCTGCGCAAAAGCGAAGGCCTGACGACCGACAACGAATGGATCGGCGAGCGCGTCGAAGCAAAAGAGATTCTCGAATCAGGACTGCGTTTTCGTGTCGATCCGGAAGAGGGCCAGAAGACCGGCTTCTTCCTCGATCAGCGTGAGAACCGCCGCATGGCGCGCACACTCGCGAGCGGGCGTCGCGTGCTCAATCTTTTCTCGTACACCGGCGGCTTCGGCGTGTACGCGACCGCGGGCGGCGCGTCGTCTGTAACCAACGTCGACATCTCCGCGCGCGCCATCGACGTCGCGCGGGAGAATCACGCGCTGAACGGATTCGAGGCGACGCAGACCGTCGGCGATGCGTTCCAGTACGTGCGCCAGTCGCGCGAACAGTTCGACCTGCTCGTGTGCGATCCGCCGGCATTCGCGAAGTCGCGCAATGAAGTCGAGCGCGCGGCGCGCGGCTACAAAGACGTCAACCTCTTCGCGATGCGCATGGTGTCGCCGGGCGGATTGATGATGACGTTCTCGTGCTCCGGGCACATGTCGCTCGACCTTTTTCAGAAGATCATCTTCGCGGCGGCGCTCGACGCGGGACGGCGCATCTCATTCGTGCGGCGGTTGACGGCGGGACCCGATCATCCGGTGTCGATCTATTGTCCGGAAGGGGAGTACCTCAAAGGGTTTCTATTAGAGGTCCACTGAGGATTACCATTTCGCTCTTATGACGGTCACTCCCACGGTTCCCCGCGTCTCGCGCGAAATTACCGTCTCCTACCTCGGCGACCTGCTCTTCAACGCGGGCTTCATCGACGAGCGCCAGCGCGCCGAAGTCGAGAACGCCGATCGTCAATACAAACTGCAGGCGCGCAGCTCGAAGACGCGCGCCGAAGAAGACACGAGCCCGATCAAAGCTCTCACGGCGATGAACCTCACCGACGCGAGTGGCAACGGCACGCGCATGGACGACATCCTGCTCGCGCGACTCATCGCCGAGGACGCGCATCTGCCGTTCTTCAAAATCGATCCGCTCAAGCTCGACGTCGAGATGATCGAGTCGAAAATCTCGCGGCCGTTCGCGCGCAAGAACAAGATGATCCCGGTGCTGATCCGCGACGGGAAGCTCGTCCTCGCGATCGTGAACCCGTTCGACTACAACGCCATCGACGCGTATCGCCCGATCGCGAAGCAGGAGCTCGAGATCGTCGTCTCCGCCGAGACGGACGTGATGGGCGTGATCAACGAGCAGTACGGATTTCGCGCGTCGGTCACGAAGGCCGAGCGCGATCTCTCGAAAGGCTCGATCGACCTCGGCAATCTCGAGCAGTACATCAAGCTCAAGTCCAACGCCGAGATCGAGGCCAGCGACCAGCACATCGTCAACGCGGTCGACTTCCTGCTCCAGCACGCGTTCGACTCGCGCGCGTCCGACATTCACATCGAGCCGAAGCGCGAACAGGCGCTGATCCGATTCCGCATCGACGGCGTGCTGCACGAGATTCAGCGCGTGCCGAAGCTCGTGAACATGGCCATCACGTCGCGATTGAAAACGATGTGCCGCATGGACATCGCCGAGCGCCGCCGCCCGCAGGACGGACGCATCAAGACGGAGCGCGACGGAAAAGAAATCGAGCTGCGCGTGTCGACGCTCCCGACGGCCTTCGGCGAGAAAGTGGTGATGCGTATCTTCGACCCCGAGGTCATGATTCGTGATCTCGGAGGCCTCGGGTTTTATGAGGATGAGCTGAAGATCTTCGCGGACTGGATCAAGCGTCCGCACGGCATCATCCTCGTCACCGGTCCGACCGGCTCCGGTAAAACCGTCACGCTCTATTCGGCGCTGAAGAGCCTCGCGTCGCCGGAGATCAACATCACCACGATCGAAGATCCGATCGAAATGGTGGCCGAGGAGTTCAATCAGACTTCGGTGCAAAACAAGATCGGGATCTCGTTCGCGTTCGCACTGCGCACGATCCTGCGTCAGGACCCCGACATCATCATGGTCGGCGAGATTCGCGATCAGGAGACCGCGCAGAACGCCGTGCAGGCCGCGCTCACGGGACACCTCGTCTTCTCGACGCTGCACACCAACGACTCCGCGACGTCGATCACGCGACTCGTCGATCTCGAGATCCAGCCGTTCCTGATTTCGTCGACGCTCGTCGGCGCGATGGCCCAGCGCCTCTTGCGCAAAATCTGCGACGACTGCAAACGCAATCGTCCGCTCAGTCTGGAAGAAGCGGCGATGCTCAACCTGCAGGCGCCGGCGGGCAAACGCATCATCGTCAAAGAAGGCGCGGGTTGCATGCGCTGCCGCAACACGGGCTACTTCGGCCGCACCGGCATCTTCGAGATCCTCACGATCGACAACGCGATCCGCGACCTCATCGATCGCGGCGAAGACTTCATGAAGATCAAAGAGATGGCCGTGAAACGCGGCATGCGCACGCTGCGACAAAGCGCGCTGCGCAAGCTCGCCGAAGGCGTGACGAGTTTCGAAGAAGTCGTGCGCGTCACCGGTATCTGATCGGTGACGGCGTGGACGGCGCGCGCAGTCGCGCCGTACTCACGAGCATGAAAGCGGCCGCTGTCCTCGCGCTCGTCGTGCTCGTCGTCGTTTCGCCCGCGGCGATCGCCTGTCCCATCGCGACGCCGGACGCGGGCCAGTTCCACATGAACGCGTCGCGCGCGTGCACCGCCGCGCAGCCGTGCACGACGAACGACACGCTGACGTTCTCGCTCGTCAAGAACACGGCGTGCTATCCGTCGTGGGTGCCGTGTCCCGGCTACACGATCCAGGCGTGCGACCTCGTGACGTGGGACTTCGACGACGGCTCGACGCCGGTGTCGGTCACAGGGCAGAGCACGGTCACGCACCGCTTCGCGCCGGGACGTCATCAAGTGCGCGCGACGGTGACGAACGCGCGCGGCACAGCGACTGTCTTGCACGATCTGCACATCGGCGCCGCACCGGCGACGTACATCGCGTTCGAGCAGAACGCGTACACATTCGGCGAGGAAGACGGCGTCGCGACGATCCGGCTCGTGCGATCGGGCAATGCGACGCGCAGTGTGCCGCTGACGATCGAAGTCAACGCGGGACCGCTCGTGCCGACGCGCACCAACATCGTGTTCGCGCCGGGCGAGATGTCGAAGAGCGTCGCGCTGCCGATCGTGAATGACTCCTCGCGGCATGGGTGGGGACCCGCATGGGTGTTCCTCTATAACGAAGGAGGCGATGCGATCCTGCGCGACGGCGGTGTCGCATCGACGCTCGTCACGATCATCGACGACGATCCGCAGGTCATCGTCACGCCGGTGCTCGAGAAGCGCACGTATGTCGAAGGCAACGCGTCGACGTTCGTGAAGATCGGGATCAAGCTGTCGTCGCCGCAGTCCGAGCCCGTGCGATTGATCGCGGTCGTGTGGGATGTGAAGAGCACGGCGCAGTGGGGCTCGGACTGGCGCGCGCAACACACGGAGATCGAGATCCCGCCGGGACAAACCGAGTCGTCGTACACCGTCGAGCTTCTCGGCGACACGCTCGCCGAGCCGCAGGAAACGGTCGTCGTCTACCTCGGCCCATCGAACAACGGTAACGACCTCCAGCCCGCGTTCGACGGCTGGCCGCTCACGCTGACGATCGTCGACGACGACAGTCCCGCGACGCCGGTCACGGCGCAGATGAATCCGAGTCGCGTGACCATGAAGCCGCAGCAGCGCGCGGAAGTGTTCCTCGCGACGCGCGAGTCCGT
>DASVNL010000378.1:0-4043 GCA_036383875.1 Thermoanaerobaculia bacterium | reverse complement strand
GAGAAGAAGACGAAGTTCTGGCCGCGCGGCGGCATCTGCGACGAGTGGAAGAGCGCGAACGGATCAGGATCGGGATCGAGGTCCCAGCCGAGGTAGGCGGCTTCGTAGTTGCCGGCGAGGATGCGCTGAATCGCCATCGCGCCTTCGAGCATCAGCAGCTCGACGTCGATGCCGATCCGCTTCATCTCATCCTGCAGCGCCTGACCGAACTGCGTGGTCGTCGCGCTGCCGGACATCATGATCATCGAGAACTTCAGCGGCTTGCCGTCTCTATCGAGCACGCCGTCTTTGTTCGTGTCGAGCCAGCCCATCGCCGCGAGCTCGCGCTTCGCGCCGTCGGGATCGTAGCGTGTCGCCGGAACGGTCGGGTTGTACGCATATTCGTCGGGCGTGAACGGTCCGGTCATCGCGCGCGCGGTGCCGTGATAGAGATCCTGGATGACCGCGTCCATCGGGATGCACATCGCGAGAGCGCGGCGCATGCGCTTGTCGCTGAGCAGCGGCGTGCGATTGTTCCAGGCGATGTAGTTGTAGCTGAGCGTGTAAAAGCGCGTGAACTCGAGATAGCGTGTGAGCGACGGATTGGTGCGCTCGCGCTGCCACGTGTCCGACGCGACGATGGTCTCGTCGACGTCGCCGAGCTTCACGGCGTTCCACGCGGTGTTGTGATCGTCGATGATCTTGAAGACGACCGTCTCGATGTGCGGGCGTTCGCCCCAATAGTCTTTGCGGCGTTCGAGCACGATCTCTTTGCCGGCCACGCGTCGCACGAGTTTGTACGGACCGCTGCCGACGGCGATGTCGTTGTGATCGTTGCGAAAGTCGCCTTTGCCGTAGACGTGCTCGGGGATGACGTTGATGTCGTTGAAGCGGATGAGCTGCGTCGCGAGTGCACGGCGGAACGCGACGACGACAGTGTTCTCGTCGATGGCCTTCGTGCGCGAGAGGTCGAGATTCTCGAACGATCCGACGATCTGCACGGCTTCGGACTTCGGATCGGCGACGCGCGCGAGTGTGAAGATCACGTCGCTCGCGCGCACGGGCGTGCCGTCGGAGAACGTCGCCTTGTCGTTCAGCTCGAACGTGTAGAGCAGGCCGTCATCGGAGATCTCCCACGACTTCGCGAGTCCGGGCATCGGCCGCAGGTTCTGATCGAGATAGATGAGCGGTGTGAAGAGATAGTTCGCGGGATAGCGGTCGTACTTGCTCGCGAAGCAGACGGGATTGAGCGTGGTGATGTCGATTTCGAGCCGTCGATACAACGTCCCGCCGTCCTGCGGCGTGTCATCGTCGATCGCCGGCGTGGACGCCGCAACCGGATCTTTGACCGGTGTCTCGCGTCCGCACGCAAGCGTCAGCAGAGCAAAAGCAAGAAGTGCGTAAAGACGGCGGCCCACGCAAATGATTATACGGGGGCAGTTGGCGGTTGGCGGTTGGCGGTTGGCAGAAACGTGACGGTTGGCGGGAAACCCCTGCCAACCGCCAACCGCCAACTGCCAACCGGCTACTTCACATTCACATTCGACGTGGCGACGTTGTACTGGCCGTCGACGGCGCGGACGATCACGAACTTGCCGTTCACGTCGGTGCCGTTCAGCGTGAACGTCTCGTCGCGCGAGTCGGCGATGCCGTCGGTGGGCGTGAGTCGAATCCACTTCTCCGCGTCGGCGGAGTACTCGACCTTGCCGATCGGCGAGAGGTCGTCGCTGATGCGCACGTTCACGTTGCTGCCGTTCTTCGCGACGGTGATCTTCGGCGGCGTGTTGTCGATCTCGAACTCGACGCCGTCCTTCTCATCCGTCAGCGCGCCGTCCGGATTGTCGGTGGCGTCGGTGGCGACGACGCGCAGTTCGTAGCGGCCGTCGGGGAGTTGCGACGTGTCGAAGTTGAGCTGCGTCTCTTCCATGTTCTCGCGCAGTCGGAGCCAGCGATCGCTCCCCTTCTGGCGGAACGAAACCGTGTAGCGCAACGAGTCGCCGTTGTCGTCGCTCGCACGCCACGCAACCGTGCGGAATCCTTTGCGGAACACGCGCTTGCCTTGATCGGCAGCGGCGCGATCGCGCGGATTGTCGAGGCTCGAGAAGATGCCGTACTCGTCGGGGTTCGTCGCTTCGACGACCTGCGGCGCGGACGGATATGCGGAGCTGATGAACACGACCGCCGGATCCTGCACCGCGATCGCGTCGATCTGCGGCGCGACGTTGCGATTGATGTACGCGACCGTGACGCCGTCGACGGCTGCGTCGGCCGAGGCCTTCTGCATCGTCAGCTTCCATTGCAGATAGCGCGCGGCGGGTGCGGCGATGTTGCCTTCAAGCGAAGCCTGCGGCGTCGTCCACGCGCTCCACGTGCCGTCGGGCGTGCGCGTGTTGCCGCTGCGGAACGAGATCGCGACGTTGCTCGCGTTGATGTTGCGGCCTTCGATGCGGTAGTTGCCGAAGCGCGAGAAACGCTCGACGTCTTTCGCGGCCGAGCGGAACTCGGGATTCGCGGTGCTGCGGCCTTCCATGCGATAGACCGCGCCGGCGTTGGTCGTCGTGATGAGCGTCGTGTTGTTCGCGCTCGAGATCGAGACGACCTGCTTCTCCGGCACCGCGCCGATGAGCGACAGCTCGTTGTTCTGCAGCTCGTACACGCGACCGTTCGGTCCCGTCGCGAGGAGCACGCGTCCGTCCTGCGTGCCGTTGACGGCGTAGACCATTTCGCGCTCGAACTTGCGCACGGTCTGCACGAAGCCATCACTGTCGATCCGATAAACCTCGGCGGTTCCGGACTGCGACGCGGCGGACGCCGCGCTGTCATCGAATGAGAACGAGACTTCGACCGTCGAGGCCTCGCCTTCTTTTTTCTGTTCGCCGGATGAGCCCTGCGCCGATGTCGACGCGCTCCCCTGCTGTTGCGCGCCGCCTTTGCCTTGCGACTTCGCAGGTGCGCTCGACGGCAACACGTTGCTCGCGGCCGCCGCCCAGCCGGTGCCGTTCGCGTCGACGTAGATCGACGAGATCTCGTTCAGCGGCGAGTCGAAGAGCGCGAGTGCGGTGCCGTCTTTCGCGACGGAGTAGATGCGGCCTTTGCCCGATGCGCCGGCGAGGATCGTTCCGTCTTTGCGTTCGGCGATCGATCGGATGTGCGTGTCGGCGGAGTCGTAGAGGACTTTGCCCTGGCCGCCCGCGTTGACGCGAAACAGCTTTCCGTCGACGCCCGTCGCGACTGCGACGTCGCCGCCGCTCAGCGGGAGCAGCGACCAGATGTAGGCCTGCTGCGGATCGAAGAAGACGGTCTGCTTGCCGCTCTCCGCGTCGACTTTGTAGACCTTGCCGTTCGGCGAGCTGCCGACGAGCAACGAACCGTTCGCAAACGCGACGGCGTAGACCTCAGGCTCCGGTGCAGTGAAGAGCAGCTTCAGTTCGTCGCCGCGCAGGCGATAGACCTTGCCGTCGTTGCCGGTGCCGAAGAAGCGGTCGCCGTTCGGCGCGGTGGTCTGCGAGAGCACGAAGGGATCGGTGAAGGTGGCGACTTTGCGCATCGCCGGTGCAGCTCGCAACTCACCGCGCGACGTGATCGCGAAGCCTTCGATCTCGCCGCCGAGAAAGTCTTCGGCGGTGGAGCTGCGCCAGAACTGCGGGCCGACAGCGAAGATCGAGTTGGTGATGAGAAGAAGAGCCGAGGTCAGAAACAGAAGTCGGCGCATGTGTCCTTTCCAATTGAAACGGCGGGCTTTCGAGCCCGCCGTTCATCATCGACGGGACGAGGCCCGCCGCGTTACAACAAACCGTGAAAAATCAGATCGTGGGTGCAACGGTGATGTCGATCTTCAGCGCGCCGTCGACGATGTAGCCGAGGGCCTTCGCCGACTGCCCGGCCGGATGGTACTTCACCGCGGCCTGCGCGCCGTTCGACGTGTCCGCGCTGACGACCGCGCGCATCGACGGCGGAAGATTCGGCAGATACACGCCGCTCGTCACCGCGCCTTCGCCGGTCGTGTAGAGCCCGACCGTGAGATCGGTCGCGGGACGCAGACGTCCGAGAACGCCGAGCACTTG
>DASVNL010000377.1:0-4414 GCA_036383875.1 Thermoanaerobaculia bacterium | reverse complement strand
GAGCCATGCGAAGCCGACACCTCGTGCCGTTGTCGATCGCCGTGATCGTGAACGTCGTGCTGATCTTCGTCGGACGCGGATCGTTCTTGCACATGGTGGGCGTCATGGGCCTCGTCGTTTGGGTCGCGTTGCCGGCAGGTGCGGTCGCGGGATTGCTGTACTTCATGAAACGCCGCGGGCGATTCGCTCGCGTCACGTTCGCGATCGCATGCGTCGCCTTGTCGACGATCGTCTCGGCGGTCGGCGGAACGTTCCTGCTGCAACACGACATTGCTCAGGCGAAGGCGTTTTGTGAGTCGCTCGTCCCGAAGCTCGAACAACACCGCGCGAAAACGCTCTCGTATCCCGATCGCATCGAAGCGATCGATCGCCGCACGCCACCACGTCTGCTGCGAGATGGCGACTACTACAGCGGATCTCCCAACGCGTACTCGTTCTCATTCAGCGATCCCGGCGGGATGATGAACGGGTTCGCGTGGGACAGTCACGCTGGTCGCTGGAAAGAATGGGACTGATCGCGTCCTATCGCACGCCCTTCTTCTCCGCGACCAGACGTTCGACGTCGGCGAGGAGTTTCTTCGCGTCGTACACGATGCCGTCCTTGACGACGTACTTCACGCCGCCGACGCGCTCGACTTTTCCGGTCTCGTCGTTCACGCGGATTGCGCCGGTGCCGTAGAGCACTTTGAAATTCGCAAGCGGGTTCTGGTCGACGATCACGAGGTCGGCGAGCATGCCGGGGCGGACGAGGCCGAACTCGGGACGTTTGCCAGTCGGCGCGGCGATCGCCTCGGCGCCGTACATCGTCGCGGAGCGGACGACTTCGAGCGGATGGAAGCCCGCTTCCTGCAAGAGCTCGAGCTCGCGGATGTAGTCGAAGCCGTAGAGCTTGTAGATGTAGCCGGAGTCGGAGCCGGCGGTGACGCGGCCGCCGCGATTCTTGTACTCGTTGAGGAACGCCATCCAGAGGCGGTAGTTGTTCTTCCACTCGATCTCGTCGGACGTGGTCCAGTCGAACCAGTAGGAGCCGTGGGCTTTGCGGCTCGGCTCATACCATTGCCAAAGCGAGGGTAGCGTGTAGCGATCGTGCCACTCGGCGCGCATCGAGCGCATGAGATCGCGGCTCGCCTCGTAGATCGTCATCGTCGGATCGATCGTGAAGCCGAGCTTCAGCAACTCGTCCATCACGGCGTTCCACTTCGCGCTGTTCGGCGGGGCGGCCTGCTTCCAGAGACGTCCGGCCTGACCGAAGCGATGCGACTCGTCGGAGTAGTTGTAGTCGGCGGGGTAGTCCTGAATGGTCCGATCGGCGAAGAGCGACTCGGGGAGGCCGTACCAGTGTTCCATGCAGCCGAGCCCGAGGCGGGCGGCTTGGAGGATGTTCATGCGGGCGACGCCCATTTGGGAGAGATGCGTCGTCGTGCCGAGCTTCAGCTTCTTCGCCTCGTCGATCAGCGCGGCGAGGATCTCGGGATCGTAGACAGGATCGCCGGCGCCGATGATTTTCAGCCCCGCGCCGCCGTGCTTCGCGACGTACTGCACGAACTTGCGCGCCTGCTCGGGCGAGTTGATCGCGCCGCCGTCCCACATCATCGAGCCGGTGAAGATGTACGGCACGATGCGCGGCGCGACGATCTCGTTCTTCGCGCTGCGATCGCGCTCGTGCATCGTCCACTCGACGCCGTTGCCTGAGCCGGGATCGCGAACCGTCGTGATGCCGTGTGCGAGCCAGAGCTTGAATACGTACTCCGCGGTCGTTCCCTGTTCGGTGCCGCCGGCGTGGCCGTGCATGTCGACGAAGCCGGGGAGGACGTACATTTTCGAGCCGTCGATTTCCTTGACCGCATCCTTCGGACGCCGCGCCGGATCGATCGCGACTTTCGGATAGCCGACGCTGCGCACCTCGGCGATGCGGTTGTTCTCGATGACGATGTCCATCGGACCCATCGGCGGCGCGCCGGTTCCGTCGATGACCGTGACGCCGCGGATGATCAGACGCTTGAATGGCCCTTCGCCTTCATCGGGGCGGCGGTCCGGCGCGTAAGGTTGGCGCGCTTCTTCCTGAGCGAAGGCGGCAGTGGCGAGCAGCAACAGGAGAACGACACGCTTCAGCATGGCGCGACATTCTACGGACTCACGCATGAAACCGGTTCCTCGATCCGGCGTACACTTACCTTCTCGACACGAACAGGCGGGCTGTGCGGCGGTGAACCAACCGTGGAAGAACGCTGAACGACTCATGGTTGCAGGCCGACGCACCCAGCTCCGGCGACGCGCATGATCCAGACCCTCACGCTCCTGCACTCGGACTCGTTTCCGATCGGCCGCTATGCCGACGTGCTGACACGTGAGTCGATCTTTCCGCGCAGCCTCTCCAGCCTCGATCAACTCGGCACCGACATGGCGTCGCTGCGCGTGCTGCTCGTCGATCCGCGCATCAGCAACGGACGCAGCGCGACGCTGCAGATCGACACGCGCACGGCCGTGGTCATGGTCGGCGTGGACGAGCAGCCGCAGTGGCTCACCGCGGACAACGTCTACATGCATCTGCCCGAGAATCCGTCGGTGCCGGTGCTCATGTCGGCGCTCAAGCGCGCTTATCAGTTTCTCTATCAGAAGCAGCGCGCCGATCAGCTCGAGAAGCAACTGAGCGAGCGGACGCGCGAACTGCAGGAGATCTCCGAAGTCGGCGCGGCGCTGTCGACGGTGCGCGATCACTCCGTGCTGCTCACGATGATTCTCAGCAAAGCGCGCGAGCTTTCACGCGCCGATGCAGGATCGCTGTACCTCGTCGACGAAGTGAACAATCGCGCGGTGCTGCGTTGGAAACTCGCGCAGAACGACTCGATCGACGTCGACGCATTCGAAGAAACGATCCTGCCGGCGACGCGCAAGAGCCTCGCGGGCTACGTCGCGATGACCGGCGAGACGCTGGTCATCCCCGATGCGTACAACCTGCCGCCCGAGGCAGAGTACGAGATCAACCGGTCGTTCGACTCGAAGAACGGCTACCTCACGAAATCGCTGCTCGTCTTCCCCATGACCAATCACGCCGGCGATGTGATCGGCGTGCTGCAGCTCATCAATCGGAGACGCATCGGCGCGCCGCCGCGGCTCAACGCGCTGAACGTCCCGGACAACGTCGTGCCGTTCGACGACGACACCGCCGAGATCATGCGGGCTCTGGCCAGTCAGGCCGCGGTCGCAGTCGAGAACAACCTGCTGTACGAATCGATCGAGCGGCTGTTCGAAGGATTCGTCACCGCGGCGGTCACGGCAATCGAACAGCGAGATCCGACGACGTCGGGTCACTCGTTCCGCGTTGCGGACCTCACCGTGGAACTTGCGCGCGTCATCGATCGCAGCGACTTCGGTCCGTACAAAGACGTGAGCTTCACGCCCGAGCAGGTGCGCGAGGTGCGCTACGCATCGCTGCTGCACGACTTCGGCAAAGTCGGCGTGCGCGAGCAGGTACTGATCAAAGAGAAGAAGCTTTATCCGCAGCAGCTCGAGAACATCCGCGGCCGCTTCGAGTTCGTGATGAAGTCGGTGGAGAGCGAGGCGAATCGCAGGAAGGTCGACTATCTCCTCGAGCACGGCCGCGACGGCTTCGATCAGTTCGCGGCGCAACTCGATGCGGAGACGGCGGACACGATTCTCAAGTTGCAGCGCGACTTCGCGTTCATCGCGCAGTCGAACGAGCCGACCGTGTTGCCGGAAGGGGAGTTTCAGTACCTCCTGCAACTCGCGGCGCGGGACTACCTCGACATTCGCGGCGAGAAGCGGTTGCTCGTCGAAGGGGAAGAGGCCCGCATCCTCTCGATCCGCAAAGGCAATCTCGATGCAGCCGAGCGCGTCGAGATCGAGAGCCACGTCACGCACACCTTCAACTTCCTGCAGAAGATCCCGTGGACGCGCGACCTCGCGGCCGTCGCGGACATCGCGTACGCACATCACGAGAAGCTCAACGGCCGCGGCTATCCGCGCAAGCTCGCCGCGAGCGACATCCCGCTGCAGTCGCGCATGATGACCATCTCGGACATCTACGACGCGCTCACCGCGAGCGATCGTCCCTACAAGCGCGCCGTGCCGACCGAACGGGCGCTCGACATCCTGCGCATGGAAGTGAACGACGGTCTGCTCGATCAGCAGCTCGTCGACACGTTCGTCGAGGCGAAGGTGTTCGAGCGCGCCGGCGTGCTGCGCACCTGACACGTGGAGCGGCGGGCTTTCAGCCCGCCGAGCATCTCGTCATCATTCGGCGGGCTGAGAGCTCGCCGCTCCATTCACTGGTTGCCGCTCCCACGGCATCTGCTCGCGCAACGCGAGGAACTTTGCCCGATTCGTCCACAACAGAATCAGGGCGATGAGTCCGAGCGCGAGGCCGACCGCGTTGGTCAGCATGAGTGAGACC
>DASVNL010000376.1:0-7290 GCA_036383875.1 Thermoanaerobaculia bacterium | reverse complement strand
TCGAGATCGAGTGATGCGACGAGCGTGTCGTTCGACAGGTCGCCGGTGAGTTGTTTGAGTCGCGTCTCAGCGTCGAGTCGTGCGAGCTCGTAGTCGAGCCGCTGCGATTCGGTTGCGAGCGCCTGTTCTTCCCAGTTCGCGGCCGTCGTCGTGGTGATCTGCCCGAGGTCGAGCATCGTGCGGGCGCGTTCGCGGAGCGTTGCGGCGTGTTGCACGCCGTCCGACATCAACTCCATGCGCCGCTGCGCGACGTACAGATCGATGAACGCGTCGAGCGTCTCGCGAAACACTTCGTCGGCTTCGTCGAGCGCGCGGCGGCGGAACAGTTGGCCGGACGTGCGCGCGAGCGCGATGCGGCGATTGCGCGCTGCGCCTTCGAACAGCGGGTAGTCCACGGCGAGCAGCACCGACAGCGCGTCGAAGCGAACCGCGCCCGCATTCGCGATCTCGATGTTCTCCGCGCGTTGCGCCGATGCTTCGGCGCGCAACGTCGGGAGCATCCGTCCGATCGGCTCCTGCAGTCGCGAGATTCCGGCGTTGAACGCGGTGTCGACGCCGCGCGTCTTCATCGCGCGTTGCAGCGCGGCGTCGAAGGTCAGTGGCGTGTCCGCGCTTGCGTGCGCGGCGACGAGCAGCAGCAGTACGGCAGAGAGTGAGCGCATGGGGTTCTTCACCTCACCGTGATGATTGCGGTCGTACCGGGCTGCAGCACGCCGTCAGGGTTGGAAATCGGAACGGAGATCGTCGCGCCGCCGCCCGCGGCGGGCGGTACGACGGTTTTGATTTGCGCCTGGAAGCGGCGGGGCGGAACAGTGAAGACTTTCACTTCGACGGGCAGGCCGGGTCGCACGTGACGCAGCAGTTCCGGTGCGATCGCGCCGCGCACTTCGACCGTCGACGCGTCGGTGATCTCGAGCAGCGGATCGCGCGGATAGATCGAGTCGCCGGGTGCGGCCTGAATGCGCGTCACGATGCCGGCGATCGGCGCGAGCACGCGCAGTTGCCGTTCGCGATCTTCGATGACCGCGAGCTCCGCGCGCGCTCTGTCGACGTCGAGCTTCATCAGCGCGGGATCGATGGCCTGCGCCGCGACTTGCGAGCTCTCGAGGGACTTCCGCTCGGCGTTGAGATCGCGGCGTGCGGCGGCGTATTCGAGCCGCGCGGTTTCGAGCTCGTCGTTCGTGATGTCTCGCGTGACGAAGAGCTTCTCGTAGCGATCGAGGCGCGACTTGCGATGATCGACGATGGCCTGCGCGACGCGCACGCGTTCCTTCGCGTCGTCGTTCGGCGTCGCGCGCTGCGCCGGTTTCTGCGCGAGTCGCAGCCGGTATTCGGCGAGTGCGAGTTGCGCGCGGCTGTAGGCGAGGTCGCGCTGCACGGTCGGATTCGCGATCACCGCGACGACGTCGCCGGCCTTGACCGCACCACCTTCCGCGACGCTCACGCTCTCGATGCGACCGTCATACGGCGCAACGACTGCGGCCATGCGCGGTCGCGTGACTTCCGCTTTGATTTCGAGCGCCGGAACTTCCGCGGCCACGGCCTCCGGACGCTCGCGGCACGAGCCGAGCAGCACACATGTAGCAGCGACAAACACACCAACCCGGACCCGTGCGCTCACATCCATCTCTCCCAGAGGGGCGGAATTCTTGCATCGCGGCGCTGCAAGACACAAGCCGCGCTCGGTTGGATGAACGCGGCAGACCCATGGCCAAACCGAAGTCGCTTGAACGATCAGCCTTTACGATCGCGATGTTCGTCACGTGCGTCGCCGTCACCGGCGCGCTGGCGGTCGTGGCGTTCGTCGACGTGGTGACGTCGCGGCGGGAGCTCGCCGACGCCGCGGCGGCCGCAGCTCCGCGCGTCGAAGCGGCAATGCGCGCCGGCGATACCGCGCATGCGCTGGACGGCATCGGCGCGATCGCGATCGCGAAACTGTACGCGGCGAACGGCCAGTTGATCGCGTCGACGCCGATCCGCGCGCTGCGCCCCGGAATCGCAACGAGCATCGCATCGCGACTCGCGGCGTCGGAGATCGTTTGCAGTCCCGCGGCAAACGGAACGTTCTGCACGGAGCTCTCCGCCGCGCCGCTCGCGATTCGCATTCAGTGGTGGATGCGCGTCGTGACCGGCGGCGCCCTCGCCGGTCTGCTCCTCGGCGCACTCGCAGGGATGCTCGTGCGTCGCGCGTTGCTCGAGCGCGTGCAGCCGATCGTCACGATCGTCGATCGTGCAGCGCGCGAACGCGACTACTCGCAACGCGTCCCCGCCGACGGCGGCGTCACTGGCATCCTCGGCACGTCGGTCAACACGCTCATCGGCCAGATGCAGCAACACGAAACGACATTGCGCCGTCACACGCTCGAGCTCGAGGCGGCGAACAAGGAGCTCGAGGGATTCGCATACGCGGTGTCGCACGATCTGCGCGGCCCCCTCGGCTCGGTCGACGGATTCGCGCAGGCGCTCAACGACGACTACGCGGAGCGCCTCGACGACCTCGGACGCGAATACATCGGCTGGATTCTCAAAGGCTCGCGCCAGATGCGCGATCTCATCGAAGGTCTGCTCGAGATGGCGCGACTCGCGCGTGCGGAGTTGTCGCACGACGACGTCGACCTCAGCTCGATCGCGCGTTCCGTTGCGGATCAACTGCAGCAGAAAGCACCCGATCGTCACGTGCGATTCGAGATTCGCGACGGCGCACACACGATGGGCGACGCGCGACTCTTGCGCGCGGTCGTCGAGAATCTGATGAGCAACGCGTTCAAGTTCACGCGTGGCCGCGACGACGCGCGCATCGAGTTCGGCGTCGCGCCGAACGGCGGCGATCCGGCGTTCTTCGTGCGCGACAACGGCGCCGGCTTCGATCCCGCGCAGGCGTCGAAGATGTTTCGTCCGTTCCAGCGATTGCATTCGAGTCGCGAGTTCGAAGGGACGGGCATCGGTCTCGCGACGGTGCAGAAGATCGTCACGCGACACGGCGGCAAGGCGTGGGCGGAAGGCGAGCCCGGAAAAGGCGCGACGATTTACTTCACTGCCGGCGCGAACGAGATGGTGCAGGCATGAGCAAACCCGTGCGACTGCTGCTCGTCGAAGACAGCGATCTCGACGCCGCGCACTTCGCGCTGGCGTTGCGCCGCGGCGGATTCGAGCCGCACATCAAACGCGTGGAAACGCGCGAAGAGATGGCGGACGCGCTCGTGGCGGAGGAGTGGGAAATCGTGGTGAGCGACTACAACCTGCCGCGATTCTCGGCGCCCGAGGCGCTCGACACGTTGCGTGCGAGCGGGAAGGATCTGCCGTTCATCGTCGTGTCGGGCGCGGTTGGCGAAGAGACCGCGGTCGAGCTGATGCGCGCCGGCGCGTCGGACTACGTGCTCAAAACGCGGATGACGCGACTGACCGCGGCGATCGAGCGCGAGCTCGCACAGGCGCGCGAACGTCGCGCGAAACGTCGCGCGGAAGATTTGTTTTACGCGGTGCTGCGCGCGTCGCCGCAGCCGAGCGTCGTCGTCGATCGTCTGACGCGCGCGATCGTCGACGGCAGCGATGTGTTTCGCCGGAAGTTCGGACAAAGCGAAGGCGCGCTGACGTTGTTCGACGCGATCGAGTTCACGCAGCCCGAACGCGTCGACGCGCTGATCGCGCGCGGCAGCGGCGCGAGTCTCGGGACGGTTTACTACCGCGAAGGCACGGCACACGTCGCGAACGTGCGCTGCCACAGCGTCGACCACGACGGCGCGAGCTATGCGTACCTCGTCCTCGACGACGTGACCGAGCAGAACTACCTGAAGGCCGCGTTCGATGCGGTGCCCGATCCGCTGCTGATCCTCTCGTCGCGCCAAACATTGCTCTACGCGAATCGACCTGCCGAGGAAGTTCTCGGGCAGCTTTACTTCAACGCGGACATCACGCCGCTGCTCTCGCGCGACGGTCTCGACGAACGCTGGTGGACGGCGGCGACGCGACACGGCGACGAGCGTCGCATCGAGATCGAAGGGCAGACGTTCGAGGCCAGCAGCGTGCCGTTCCGTTTCGCGGGCGAGACCGACACGTCGACGATCCTCACGCTGCGAAACGTGTCGCAGGAAGCGGAGCTGTTGCAGCTCGCGACGCACGATGAGCTCACCGGCGTCTACAACGTCCGCTTCTTCAACGACGCGCTGGCGAAGTCACTTGCGAACGGCGGCGGGACGATGGCGATCATCGATCTCGATCACTTCAAGCCGATCAACGATCAGTTCGGACACGCAGTCGGCGACGCCGCGCTGATCACGTTCGCGAATACCGTGCGATCCGAATTGCATGAGGGCGATGTGTTCGCGCGACTCGGCGGCGACGAGTTCGGCATCCTCTTTCCGAGTCCGTCCGTCGACGGCGCGCGTACGACGCTCGACGCCGTGTACGCGCGACTCACGCGCGCGCCGTTTCAGTTCGACGACGCGCGGCTCACGCTCTCCGCATCTGCCGGGGTCGCCGCGGCCGAGCCGGGCGAATCGGCGGAGGCGTTCAAGAAACGCGCGGATGAAGCGCTGTACGAAGCGAAGCGCCAGGGCAAAGGCCGTTACGTCGTGGGCTGATTGCTAACGTTTCGCGACGGGCGTCATGCGCAGCAGGTCGCCTTTCTTGTCGTCGACGATCATCAGGATCGCGCCGTCCGGAGCCTGCACGACGTCGCGGATGCGGCGCTTCATGTCGATGCGTTCTTCATTCGCGATGGTCGTTCCGTTCATCGTGATGCGCACGAGCGCCTTCGACGAGAGTCCGCCGACGAGGATGTCGTTGCGCCACGCGAAGAGCGAGCCGCTGTAAAACATCGCGCCGGACGGCGAGATCACGGGAGTCCACGATCGGACCGGCGCTTCGAATTCTTTGTGCGACGGATGGTCGACGATGGGGGAGCTGTCGTAGTTGTCGCCGTTGCTGACGACCGGCCACCCGTAGTTCTTGCCGCGCTCGATGATGTTCAGCTCATCGCCACCGAGCGGTCCCATCTCGAAAACCCACAGCTTGCCCGACGTCGGATGCACGGCCGCCGCGAGCATGTTGCGATGTCCGTACGACCAGATGTCGCCGCGCGCGTCTTTCTTCGAAACGAACGGATTGTCGGCGGGATTGGAGCCGTCGGGATTGATGCGCACGACCTTGCCGAGGTTCGAGGCGAGATTTTGTGCGGGATCGAAGCGCATGCGCTCGCCCGAGGTGATGAAGAGTTTGCCGTCAGGCGCGAAGACGAGCCGATGTCCGTAGTGCCCGCGTCCCACGGTCTTCGGCACTTGTCGCCAGATGACTTGCAGGTCGCGAAGTTGATTACCGTCGAGCCGCGCACGCGCGACCGCGCCGCCGCTCACGAGCTTGTCTTTCGAGAGATCGATGCCCGCGCCGAAGCGCGCGTCGCCGGTGTCGGCCTCTTCCGCGGATTGCGTTTCCGCCGCCTCGGAGTACGAGAGGTAGATGAGCTGATTGCGCGCGAAGTCAGGATCGACTTCGACGTCGAGCAGTCCACCCTGTTCGCCTTCGAACGCGCGATACGCGGTCTTCGGCACGCCGGCGATCGGCTCCGACAACTTGCCGTTCGACCAGATGCGCAGCCGCCCCGGTTTCTCGGTGATGAGCAAACGTCCGTCGGGCAGAAAGACCATGCCCCACGGCAATTCGAGCGTCGCCAGCCTCTCGATCTTCACGTCGCCCGTCGCGGTCTTCAAGACCTCGGCGGTCTGTGCCTGAGCGAGCCCGGCAACGGTGAATGCAACGACGACGACGGCAACGCTCCGATTCAACAAATTCATCTTGAGTCCTCGCCCGCGTGTCATTGCCCGAAGTGTGCCCGCCTCGCGTTATAAGGACGCATGCTCGACGCCGTCTTCGCTCTGGATGAGCCGCAGTACCACACCGTTCGCATCGGCGAGGTGAACCGCTTTCGCGGCGCCGTGCTCGCGTTGTCCGGCGAGCCCGTGCGTGCGATTCAGGTCGTGCGCGACGGTGCGAAAGTGCTCGACGTTCCCGTCGACAAACCGTGTCCCGAGTTTTCGTTTCTCTCGCTCCCGAATGCGCCGACGTCGCGATTCGAGTTCGAGTTGCTGATCGGCGACGGCGCGCCGCTGCAGATTCGCAGCGACGACGACGTGCTCTTCGAGTTCGATCCCGCCGAAGCGCGACGCCCCGGATTGCGCGAGCTCGAAGCGCGCGTCGACGCGTTACCCGTGCCGCCGTCGGGCGTCGTCGCGGTGACGCAGGGCGGCGACAACGCGCGGTCGTATCGCGATTCGGTCGTGTCGAGTTTCGTGACCAGTCAGATTCTGTTGCGCGAAGCGGGCATCGATCCCAACGCGTTGCGTTCGGTGCTCGACATCGGCTGCGGCACGGGACGCTTGCTCATCGGCTGGCACCTCTCCGACGAGCGTCGCCGCACGGTCGGCGTCGACATGAACGCGGAGCTCATCGCGTGGAACGACGCGAATCTGCGCGGCATCGAATGGCACCAGTCACCGGTGTTGCCGCCGTTGCAGTTCGAGCCCGCGCAATTCGATCTGCTGATGCTCGCGTCTGTCTTCACACATTTGCCGCTCGCATGGCAGCGCGCGTGGATCGTCGAGTTTCAACGATTGCTCAAGCCTGGCGGAGTCGTCTTGCTCACGCTGATGGGACATCCGTACGTGCGCACGATCCTCGACGCGCAAGGTCGCGCGTTGTTCGAGCGCATCGGTTACATGGAGAACTTCGGCGGGCCGGCCGGTTCGAATGAGTACGGCACGTTTCACTCCGAGGCGTTCGTACGCGAGCTCGTGCGTCCGCTGAAGGTCGCCGCGATGTTCCCATCGGGCACGTCTCCCAACAGGCCTCTGGCGTGGTTTCCGCTTGCCGCCTGGCAGGACGTTTATGTGCTGCGAAAAGAGGAAATGATCGATGCTCAGTGATTCAAAAGCGTTTTTCAGTTTTTCGATCGATGACGTGCAGAAGGCGAAGCAGTTTTACGGCGAGACGCTCGGCCTGAACGCGAATCAAACTCCCGAAGGTCTCCGCCTCGACCTCACCGGCGGCGCGACTGGGTTTCTTTATCCGAAGCCGAATCACCAGGCCGCGTCGTTTACGGTGCTGAATTTTCCGGTGAGCAACATCGACGATGCGGTCGCGGAGTTGAAGAAGCGCGGTGTGAAGTTCGAGAGTTACGACACGCCGGACCTCAAGACGGACGCGAACGACATCATGCGCAGCGACGGCAAGCCGGGCCACGGTCCCGCGGGGATCGCGTGGTTCAAGGATCCGGCGGGGAACTTCCTTTCCGTGCTG
>DASVNL010000375.1:0-9904 GCA_036383875.1 Thermoanaerobaculia bacterium | reverse complement strand
GCGATTCGAGCGCGGATGCAACCGCATGCTCGATATTCAGCTCCTCGTTGTACATCGGGATCACGAGGGATACCGAAGGTTTCATTTGGATTTCCGCGCAGTGTAAACGATATGGGGGTGTGGATATCCACTGTCGATGGCACGCGCCGAAAATCCGACAAAACCGAGCTCTTCGAGCATGCCGCGGACGTCGTCACGCGACTCGTACGTGAAGCCTTCCCCATGCGTGAGATGCAGAAACGTATCGGACAACCACTCCTGGAATCGCGCCCACTTCATCTTCCACCCATTTCCCGAGTCCATTTCCTTCAATACAAGTACGCCGCCCGGCCGCAAACGGTCCAAAACGCGCGCGAACAACGCGCGCTGCACGTCGAGCGGCAGCCGGTACGCAACGTCGCAGATCGCAATTGCGTCGAACGTGCCGCGCACGCAGTCGTCGTACCCCGCGACTTTGCGCACGCGCGGCGACGGCGAATGCAACAGGCTCTTACGCAAGTCGGGATCGACTCCGATCACCTCGCGCGCACCGTTCTCCGCGATCAGCAACGCAAACAATCCATGCCCCGAACCGATCTCGAGCACGCGCGCATCGGGCGGAAATTCATCGAGAACGCGAGTAAACGGGCACGTCAGGTACCGGCCGAGAATGTGGATGCGATCGCCGGCCGGCAGTCCGCGGAAGGCGCGGATGAGGATCCGCAATCCGCGGACGTAACCTATTGACATTCAGGGCATTATAGAGGGGCTTGATTCCACACAAATTGCTGGCCGTGCTCGCGTTCCTCGTGATCGCCGCGATTCACTACAGTTCGCTTCCGAAGACGATCTGGGAGTACGACGAATGTCTCTTCGCCCTCGGCGTCGAAGACTATCGCCCGCTCATCCACTTCCCGCCGCCGCCCGGATATCCGATCTACATGGCGGCCGCGAAAGTCGTCGCGCTCTTCACCGGCGGCGATGCGTTTCGCGCACTGCTGATTCTCAGCGTCATCACCCTCGCCGCCGGACTCGCCGCGTGGTTCTTCGCGTTCAAGGAAATCACCGGCAGCATCCCTGCGGGGATTCTCGGGACGGCGACTCTTTACCTCTCGCCTGCCTTGCTGATGTCCGGCGTGTTGCCCGAGTCGGACTCCGGCGCGCTCGCGCTGTTCGGACTCGCGGCGTACGCATGCGCGCGACGCAATCCGCAGTTCGCGGCGATCGCGTGTGCGGCGTGCGTCGGCTGGCGACAACAATTCGCGATTGCGATCGTGCCGATGTTCTTCGTCGCGCTCGCATTCATGAAGGACTGGCGCGAACGCGGTCGCGCCGTCGGGACGTTCGCGGCGGTGTGCGTCCTCTGGCTGATGCCGCTCATCGTCGCGACGGATGGCCCCGAGGGATTCTGGAAATGGCTTTCGGGCCAGGCGATGTACTACGCGTCGCATGACTCGCATCTTTCGCGCAGCGGATACTCGCCGAGCCTGATCTTCCTGCGCTTCGCCGCACATCCGTGGGGTCCGAAGTTCCTGTCGATTCCTCTCCTCGCGCTCGCGGCCGGCGGCGCGTTGATGCTCGTCCTGCGAAAGAACAAACTCGCGTGGCCGCTCGCGACCGGGTGCATCGTCTACCTCGCGTTCGCGCTCGCGACGATGGATCCCGCCGACGCCGTGCGTTACGCGATTCCCGCGCTCCCCGCGATCGCACTGTTCGCCGCGGTTCCGCTGGTGAAGTTCGCGTTGATCGGCGCGCTGATTGGCGCGTCGTACTTCGCGGGCGCCATCAACTACACGCTGCCCGTGCTGCGCGCGCGTGCGACGTCCGCGGCGCCGCCGGTGCTCGCGGCGAAGTGGATTCGCGCGCACGTGCCGAAGAACGCAATCGTGCTGTACGACTTGCCGCTGCGTCCGCACGCGGAGTTTCTGCTGCGCGAGTGGAAGTCGATGCGCATCGACGCGGGACTGCTGAAGTACGGCGGCGATCCGACCGTGCCGATGATCATCTTCGCGGACGGCGAGCGCGGAAAAGCGCAAGGCGTGACGTACACGTGGCCCGACACGGACGCATATCGCAAGCTCACGCGCCAGCACTACGGCGCAGTCAGCGCGATCGTGTTCCCGCCCGAGGCGCGATACAAAGTGATCGAAGGCATCTCCCCGCCGGAGCGTTCGCGCGACGGCTCAGCGTGGCGCTGGGTCGCGAAGCGCGGCGTCATCGAGCTCCCCGACCTCGGGGCGTCGAGCGTGCGGCTCACTTTCCACGCGCCCGGCGACTATCCGCTCGGCGAGAATCGCATTCGCGTGCGCGTCCACGGTCGCGAGGCGATGACCACCGTGCAGACCAAAGGCGACGCGCAACTCGTGCTGCCGATCCCGCGCGGCCGCGTGCGCATCGAGATCGAGCCGGAGAAGTCGTTCGTGCCCGCGCAACTCCCGGGCGCGATCAACCGCGACGCCCGCACGCTTTCCGTGATGCTGACCGGCGTCGAACAACTGCGCTGAGACGGGACGTCCGAATTTCGGACGCCCGTCTGTCCTCTGGACATACACCTTAGTCGCATCCCGCGCTCAAGCGTCGCATTTTCAGCGACTTACATCGCGTTCGGACCTCGGCACCGATCACGCGATAGGACGGACCCGAGAGGAACGTCTGAATGACTCCGATGACCGCCGAAACGCCTGCCGATTTTGCCGTGAGCGAGTGCGCCTACGCCTGCGCGTGGTGCAATGCAGTGAATGACAGCATGACCGCCGAATGGTGCTCGTGCCTCTCCTCGCGAAACACGCTGGTGTGCGCGACGTGCGGTCGCTGCTTCTGCGACGCCGCTCCGCTCTGGCGCTCGGCGTTCACGAAGTCCGTCGCCGGGACGATGTTCCTGCAGCGCGAACAGAAGCGCAAAGGCTTCAAGCCGGTCGCGAACGCGCGGCAGGAAACGATGCAGCGTCCGCTGATCCTCGTCATCGATGACGACAAGGTCGTGCACATGATCGCGGAGCGCGTGCTGCGTGTGTTCGGCGGCACGATCGTGCACGCCGAAGACGGCGAGACCGGCCTCGCGATGGCGCAGCAACTGCGGCCCGAGCTCGTCATCACGGACGCGCTGCTGCCGAAGCTCGACGGCCGCGAGCTCTCGCGCATCCTGAAGAGCGATCCCGAAACGCAGAACTGCAAGCTCGTCGTGATGACGGGACTCTACAAAGGCCGCCGCTATCGCGACGAGGCGTTCCGCAACTTCCACGTCGACGACTACATCGAGAAGCCTGTCGCCGCACCCGCGTTGCGCGCGCTGGCCGGGAAACTCCTGGGTGTCCCCGAGGAGATCGCATCGTGAGCGCACCGCGTCCGCGCCGACCGGCGAATGAAGACGATCGCGTGCGCGCATTGCGCAGCTACGCGATCCTCGATACGCCGCGCGAGAGCGAGTACGACGCGATCGTCGAGCTCGCGGCGTTCTCCTGCCACGCGCCGATCGCGGTCGTCGCATTCGTCGACACGGACCGCGTGTGGATCAAGGCGAGCTACGGCTTCGAGGGATGCGAAACGTCGCGCGACGACGCGTTCTGCGCGCACGCGATCCTCTCGAACGAAACGTTCGAAGTCGAAAACACCCTCGACGATTTTCGATTCGCCGAGAATCCGTTCGTCACCGGCGAGCCGTTCCTCCGCTTCTACGCCGGCGTTCCGCTCGTCACGAAGTCCGGTCACATCCTCGGCACGCTCTGTGTCGCCGATCGCATCCCGCGACGCCTCAGCTCGACCGAGCGCCGCGCGCTCGAAAAGTTCGCATCGCACATCGTCGCGATGCTCGAGCTGCGTCGCCGCGAAGAACGCCTGCGCGACCTCGTCGAAGGTTCGCGCGACGTGATCTTCGAGACCAACGCACACGGCGACTTCCGCTACATCAACTCCGCCGTCGAGTCGCTGCTGGGCTTTCCTCCCGACTCGCTCGTCGGCAAGCACTTCACCACGCTCGTCCATCCCGAATGGCACCAGACGGTCGGGAGTCACTACGGGGCGCAGCGCGACAACCGCGTCCCGTCGACGTATCTCGAGTTCCCCTGCCTCTCGCGCGAGGGCGTGGAGGTGTGGGTCGGACAGCACGCACGCGCCGTGATGCGCGATGGCGAGGTCGTCGCCTTTCACGCGATCTCGCGCGACATCACGATGCTACGCGAAGCGGAGCGCGCCAAAGGCGAGGCGGAGAAACGCTTCGAGGCGTTCATGGACAACAGTCCCGCGATTGCGTTCGTCAAAGACGACCAGGGGCGCTTCGTGTTTCTCAACGACACGCTCGCGCGTCACACCGGCAAGTCGCGCGAAGAGCTCATCGGCATGCACGGCTCCGAGCTCGTGCCGCCCGACACGTATCAAATGATCGCGTCGTCCGACGAGATCGTGCTGCGTCACCAGCAGAACATGCGCGTGGTCGAAACGTATCGCCGCCCCGACGGAACGGAGCTGCACTGGCTGATGCACAAGTTCCCCGTGCCGGGTCCCGATCAGGCCGTGTACCTCGGCGGATTCGGCGTCGACGTCACGGATCGCATCACTCTCGAGATCGAGCTCGCCGATGCGCGCGACGCAGCCATCGCGTCGGCGCGGCAGAAGTCCGAGTTCCTCGCGATGATGAGTCACGAGATCCGCACGCCGATGAACGGCGTCCTCGGCATGCTCGGCGTGTTGCTCGACTCCGAGCTCACCGAAGATCAGCGCGACCTCGCCGACACCGCGAAAGTCAGCGCCGAGTCGCTGCTCACGCTCCTCAACGACATCCTCGATTTCTCGAAGATCGAAGCCGGCAAGCTCGACTTCGAAATGTCCGACTTCGACGTCCGTCCGACGATCGACAGCGTCATTGACCTCCTCGGCGACGCCGCGCGTGCGAAGTCGCTGGCGTTGCGCTGCGACGTCGATCCCGCCGTGCCGCAGCGGTTGCGCGGCGACGCGGGCCGCGTGCGTCAGGTGTTGATGAACCTCATCGCCAACGCAGTGAAGTTCACAGCAGCGGGCAGCGTGACCGTCAACGTCACGCGCGAGTCCGAGACCTCGCTGCGATTCGCAGTCAGCGACACCGGTATCGGCATTCCGCTCGAAGCGCAGAGCCGCCTCTTCGCTCCCTTCGTGCAGGCCGATTCCTCCACGACGCGCCGCTTCGGCGGCACAGGCCTCGGTCTCGCGATCTCTCATCGCCTCGTCGAGTTGATGCACGGCGAGATCGGCGTCGACAGCGCGCCCGGTGCGGGCTCCACATTCTGGTTCACGGCGCGCTTCGAGAGCGCACAGGAGATTCCGATGTCCACGGTTGATAGCGGCGCACCGCGCCTCGTCGAAGCCAGCCGTATCCCCGTTGCTGCGACGCGCACGCGCCGCGGACGCATCCTCGTGGCCGAGGACAATGCGGTGAATCAGAAAGTCGCGATGCGACTGCTCGAGAAACTCGGGTATCGCGCGGACGTCGTCGCGAACGGACTCGAAGCGATCGACGCACTGCATCGCGTGCCGTACGACCTCGTGCTGATGGATTGCCACATGCCCGAGATGGATGGCTACGCGGCGACGCGCATGATTCGCGTGCGCGAGACCAAGCACATCCCGATCATTGCCCTCACCGCGAGCGTGATGGCCGAGGATCGCGAGCGGTGCGTGCAGTCCGGAATGGATGATGTGCTCACCAAGCCCGTGCGCGAGGGCGAACTCGCGGCGGTGCTCGACAAGTGGATGCCGGAAGAAGAAGAGCCGGCGCTCGATCCCGCGGCATTTGCGGGATTGGTCGAGCTCAGCGACGGCGACGACGCCTTCCTGCGCGATCTCATCGACACCTACGTTTCCGAGTCGCGGTTGCAGATCGTCGCGATCATGCAGGCGCTGCAGCAGGGATCGGCGAAGTCCGTCGGACGTGCGGTGCACGCGCTGAGTGGCAGCAGCCGCAGCGTCGGCGCGCTCAAGCTCGGACGTCTCTGCTCGGAAACCGAGCAGCGTGCGTTCAGCGGCGCAAGCATCGGCGAGCTCACGGGACTCATCCCGGCGATTCGCCAGGCGCACATGGCGGCGTGCGCGGTGCTCGAGCGCGAGAAACCGCGCAAGGCGATGTAGTCGAAACGCGGGCGGCGGCCTCGAAGCTCGTCGCTTCACTCGTTCTCGCGAGATTGCTGGAATCGCGCGAGACGCCGCTCGCCGTGAGGCCGCGGAGTCAGCAAGGACGATGGACCTCGGCTGGCTGAATGGAGCGACGGGCTTTGAGACCGCTGGCCCGCATGCGATAAGCTATCGGCACACCAAGGCGCGCGCCCTCGCCGCGCATAGAAGGAGCATCCCGTGCCAAGCTTTCCCGGAGTCGACTACCTCGAGATTGATTCGCTCTTTTCCGAAGAAGAGCTGATGGTTCGCCAGACCGTTCGCGACTTTGTCGACGAAGAGGTCCTGCCGATCATCGAAGAAGCCAATCGCGAAGAAAAGTTCCCGCACCACCTCATCCCGAAGATGGCCGAGATGGGTCTCTTCGGCGCGACGATCAAGGAGTACGACCTCCCCGGTCTCAACCACGTCGCCTACGGCCTGATCATGCAGGAGCTCGAGCGCGGCGATTCCGGCCTTCGTTCCTTCGCGTCCGTGCAGTCCGGGCTGGTCATGTACCCGATCTACACCTACGGCTCGAAAGAGCAGCGCGATCACTGGATTCCGAAACTCGCGGCCGGCGAAGCGATCGGCTGCTTCGGCCTCACCGAGCCGGACTTCGGCTCCAACCCCGGCGGCATGCGGACGCACGCCCGGAAGGATGGAGACTCGTGGGTCCTGAACGGCGCAAAGGCGTGGATCACGAACGGCAGCATTGCGGACGTCGCCGTGGTCTGGGCGAAGTGTGAAGGCACCATCCGCGGCTTCCTCGTCGAGAAGGGCACGCCGGGATTCAGCACCGCGTACCACATGGGCAAGTTCTCGCTGCGCGCCTCCGTGACGTCGCAGCTCTTCTTCGACAACTGCCGCATCCCGCTCGAAAACGTCCTGCCGGAAACGAACGGACTGAAGTATCCGCTCGGCTGCCTCACGCAGGCTCGCTACGGCATCTCCTGGGGCGTTCTCGGCGCCGCGATGGGTGTGTACGAAACCGCGCGCAGCTACTCGGTCTCACGCATCCAGTTCGGCGGCCAGCCGATCGCGTCGCATCAGCTCGTGCAGAACAAGCTCGCCTGGATGATCACCGAGATCACCAAGGGTCAGCTCCTCGCGCTGCAGGCCGGACGCTTGAAGGATCAGGGCAAGCTCAAGCCGCACCACGTCTCGATGGCGAAGATGAACAACTGCAACATCGCCCTCGAGTGCGCCCGCGTCGCCCGCGACATCCTCGGCGCGAACGGCGTCTCCGACGAGTATCCGGTCATCCGCCACATGATGAACCTCGAGTCCGTGAAGACGTACGAGGGCACGCACGACATCCACAACCTCATCATCGGCCACACCGTCACCGGCATCCCGGGCTACAACCCGCCGATGTCGTCGAAGCAGGAGCAGGAGCTCACCGAAGCCGCTGCTGCTCGCGCCGCTGCGACCACGAAGTAACGATCCACATCGCGTTTCAAATCAAGGGGCCGTGCGCACAGCACGGCCCTTTTTCATGGCCACGGACACGGCGTTGCTCAACTCCGACGATTCCACGTTGTAGGTCGAATAGAACGGGATGTACGAGTAGTACGAGCGGACATTCGTCGCCGTGAGCCACTTCCCGCGCAGATCGCGATTCACGCGCAGCGTGAACTCGCCCAACGCCGCGAGCTGCGTGAACGCCAGGACGAACTCCTCCGCGTCGCCATCCGCGGAGTTGCTCGCGAACAGCTCGACGTCGAACACGTTCCCTTCGCGACGCGCGGATGCGAGCCGTCCGTGCACGATCGTCTCGCGCTTTGCTGCGTCGTACGTCGCCGAGAGGAGGATCGGCGCGTTCGGAACGCCCGTCACGTCGTTCGCGCGCGTCCGCGTCGTCAGATCGCGTCCCGCGTCGAGTGACAGCAAGCCGTTGTCGAACGTCGCGTTGCGACGCAGCGCGATCCGCCCGACTTCCGCGTACGCGATGCCCCACTTCGCGTTGTGCGCGACGACGTTGTCTTCGATCGTCGCGGACGTGAAGCGATCGACCGTCACGGTGAGTTGCATGTCGATGCCGCTCCCGCCGTTCCGTTCGATGTGATTCGAGCTGAAGTTCGAGCCCGAACCTTCGGCGATGAAGATCCCGTCGCGCCGGTTGTCGACGATCGTCGAGTACCGGACGTCGATCGCGCATCCGTCGGTGAGCGCGACGCCGTACTCGTTCGCGGCGAGGACGCTGTCGGTGATGAAGTGCGAGCCGTAAGGAGAGCCGTAGCACGGCTCATCGACACGCAGCTCAACGCCCGCGCCCGGGAACTCGCGGATCTCGAGGTCGTTGATGAAGATCGTTCCCGCGTTGAGCAACAACCCCGGACCGTCCGACACGCGCGCGCCGCGCAACACGATCCGCTCCGATCCACCATCAACCTTGACGCGACCGGTGACGGGCGGCAGCGGGGTGAGTGGTTCGATGACGCGGGCGCTGTCGCCGAGGTCGAAGGAGATCGTGCAGTCGCGATCGGCGCAGTCGATCGCTGCATCGAGTAGCGCCTGGCGCAGCGATCCCGGTCCGGCGTCATTCGTGTTCGACACGACGATCGGATGGACAACATCTTGACCAAAAGCGGACAGCACCTGCAACACGCGCAGATACGCCGCCAGCTCCGGCTGATCGACACCCTGCCCGAACGCCGGAACGGAGGCGAGAACGAGGGCGAGAAAGGCGGCCTCTTTCATCATCAGTCGTTGTACGGAGCGCGCGGAGCGGACGTCTGTTAGAGTGAGCGGCGAAAATTCCGGAGAGAACGGAGCGTCATGGAATCGAGTCTTGAAGTTGGCTTCCTTCGCGCGGCTGAGAAGGCGGCCATCGCCGCTGCGCGCACCATGGGATACGGCAAGCGGAAGTACTCCGATCAGGTCGCCGTCGAGGCGATGCGCGAAGAGCTGAACCGCTTGAAGATGCGCGGCTCGGTCGTCATCGGTGAAGGGGAACGCGACAAAGCGCCGATGCTCTACGTCGGCGAGCCGCTCGGCCGCGGCTGGACCGAAGGCGAGATCTATCCCGAGGTCGACATCGCCGTCGATCCGCTCGAAGGCACGAACCTCTGCGCCACCGGCTCGGCGAACTCCATCGCCGTCATCGCCGCCTCGGAAAAGGGCGGTCTGCTCAACGCTCCCGACATCTACATGGACAAAATCGTCGTCGGCCCCACCGCCGCCGACGCCATCAGCCTCACCGCCTCGGTGCAGGAAAACCTGAACCGCATGGCCGACGCCTTCAAGCGCGACGTCGACGAGCTGACCATCACCGTCCTCGATCGCGAACGCCATCACGACCTCATCGCGCAGATCCGCGAAGCCGGCGCGCGCATCAAACTGATCACCGACGGCGACCTCTCCGCGGGCATCGCCGCAGCCGTTCGCGGCACGGGCGTGCACGCGGCGATGGGCATCGGCGGCGCGCCGGAAGGCGTCCTCACCGCGGCCGCGATGCGCTGCCTCGGCGGCCGCATGCAGGGCCGCCTCCGCCCGCTCGAGAAGTGGCAGGAAGAGCGCCTCAAGTCGATGGGCTTCACCGACGACGAGAAGGTCTACGAAACGTCCGAGCTCGCATCGGGCAACGACATCATCCTCTGCGCGAGCGGCGTCACCGACGGCGACCTCCTGCGCGGCGTGCGCTTCTTCGGCGGCGGCATCCGCGTCTCGTCGCTGTTCATGGCCCTCAAGTCGAACGTCATCCGCTTCGTCGATACGATCTATCGCGAAGAAGGCTCGACGCTCGCGGTGAGCTTCACCTAACGACGCCCAGTGGAGCGGCGGGCTCTCAGCCCGCCGTTCTTCG
>DASVNL010000374.1:0-4419 GCA_036383875.1 Thermoanaerobaculia bacterium | reverse complement strand
GTCGACGCCGGCGGACTCGCGCCGCCCAGCGATGCCGCGCCTGCGGTCGCAGCGCATGACGTCGTACGCGCCGCGCAGGAAGCGCTCGACAAAGTCGACGCGGAAGGCACGGCGTCGAATCTCACCGACTTTCAACGCGTCAGTCTCGAAGCGATCGTGCAGCTCACCGGACGTCCGGCGATGCGCTACACGAACGGCATGGTGCAGCAGCCGCCGAACAACGAAGGCGACAACGAGCGCTGGCGCGTCCTCATCGCGACCGCGCGCGGGAAGATCAACAAGGCGTCCGCATCGGTCGGCCAGGTTGGACTCGTCGGCGCTGATGGGACGGCCGAGGCGATTGGAACGGCGTGGAGGTTGGGGACGGACCTCGTGGTGACGAACAGGCACGTCGCGGAGACCTTCGTGCTCGATCGCAACGTCGCGCCGTCGCAGTGGAAGTACGACCCGGGCAAGCCCGCCGTCGTGAACTTCACCGTCACCGACGATGCGCAGAAAACGATTCGCTTCGACGTCGCGGAGATCGTCTTTGTCGCCGATGAGCAGCCGGTCGACATGGCGATTTTCCGCCTGAAGCCGGGCACCGAGAAGTTCCCGTCCGCGTTGCCACTCGACTTCGACGCGGACAGCATCGGACGCGATGTCGAGATCGGCGGCGTGCCGCGCTTTCAGGGCGAGGAGATTTACGTCGTCGGACATCCGTTCCGCGCCGCCGCGACATCGGCGACGGCGAGCGTGTTCGGCGTCGCGGATGGATTCAAGCGCTGCTCACCGGGACTGGTCACGGCGATCTCTCAGTTCGAGCATGCGTTCGAGCACGACAGCTCGACGCTCGGCGGCAACTCGGGATCGTGCGTGCTCAGTGTGAGCGGGCACAAGGTCGTCGGCCTGCACTACGGCGGCGTCGGCGTGAACGCGAATCAGGTCGGACTCGCCAACGTCGCCCTCGGGCTCGCGCGACTCGCGCCGCATCCGGCGTCGGCGATTCTGAAGGCCGGCAAGATTCCGTGATCTTCGGTTTTGTGACGCAGCGTACGGCGCGCATCCGGACTCGACCCTAGATTCCCTCGCATCGTCTGAATCGAGGGAGAGTCTGTGCGCCGTATCGTCGTCTTGCTGTTCATCATCATTGCGTTTTCCGCAGTCGCTCAAGGTCCCAGCGCGGGTGTGTTGCGCCATCAGAGCGGCGGCACCATTCCGGTCGGACCGTTCACCTACATCGACTTCACGTCGCCCGTCACCGCCGATGGCGACATCGACACGATCGCCACGCGCTGGCTCACCGACAACGCGTGCAGCGACGAGCTCAAAGTGCGCTTCTTCCGCGCCGACTCGCGCGGCATCCTCGGCACGCTGACGCTCGTCGGCTCCGCCGGCCCGTTCGCAACGACGAACGGTCTCAACGTCATCACCTTCGCGCCGATCGCCGTCAAGAAAGGCGACCTTCTCGCGATCACGCAACTCAAGCCGGGATGCGGCGGCGTGACGTTCGTCGACTCGCGACGTGAAGACGTCGTGTACGAAGTCAGCGGCGATTTCAACGGCGGCTCGCTCAACTCCGCGGGCCTCACCGCGCGACCGAGCTACGCGCTCAACGCCGTCGCGAGTCAGGGACCGCGTCTCATCGGAACGCTGCCCGTCGTCGGATCCGCAGCCGGAAACTTCAACTCGTTCTTCCGCACCGGACTCACGGTCACGAATCCGAGCGCGTACCCGTCGACGATCAAGCTCGTCTTCCATCCGGCCGGCGCGTCGTCGTCGCCGAGCGATCCGTCGACGACGTTCACGCTCGCGGGCTACGCGACGAAGTCGTACACCGACGTCGTGCAGGCGATGTCGCAGAGCGGCCTCGGGACGCTCGACATCTACGCGAACGCGTATCAGCCGGTCGTCGCCGCGCGCATCTTCAATGACGCGGGGACCGCGGGAACCTCGGGATTCACCGAAGATCTCGTGACGGCGGAGGACGGCTTCATCGAGAGCCAGTTCACCGTCGTGCCGCTGCCCGCCGATCTCACGAACTACCGGCTCAACGTCGGCATCCGCACGTTCGCGACGACCACGGTGAGGAGTCAGTACTTCGACGCCAACGGCACGTTCCTCGGCCAGGGTCCATCGAAGACCTATCCCGCGAATTACTTCGAGCAGGTTTCGCTCGCGACGTTCAGCGGCAACTTCGCCGTGCCCGCGGGCGGGATGATGTACGTCGTCATCGAGTCGGGCGGTCCGGCCGTGTTCTACACCGCGACCACGGACAATCGCACGAACGACGGCAGTCTCAAGATGTTCACGCTGAAGTAGCGCGAAGGTTGGTGTAGCGTGAGCGCATGAAGAGACTTCTTCTTGCGCTCATGCTCGCCCCGGCCGCGTTCGCGCAACTGCGTCCGGTCAACACGTTCTCGATCGTCGCGCGCGATCCCGAAACGGGACAGATGGGCGTCGCGGTGCAGTCGCACTGGTTCTCGGTCGGGCAGGTCGTGCCGTGGGCCGAAGCCGGCGTCGGCGCGATCGCCACGCAGAGCTTCGTCGATCCGTCGTACGGAAAGTTGGGACTCGAGCTTCTGCGTGCGGGCAAAGGCGCGAACGACACGCTGCGCGCGCTGCTCACGAGCGATCCGTCGTGCGAAGTGCGACAGGTCGGCGTCGTCGATCCGAGCGGCGCCGTCGCGACGTTCACCGGCGCGCGCGACATCGTCGCAGCCGGTGGCATCGCGGGGAGCGCGACGTCGAGCAATGTCGTGCAGTGCGGCTCGGCCGGCGGCACGTTGAGCGTCGGACGCGACTTCGCGGTGCAGGCGAACCTGATGGCCAACGACAAAGTGTGGCCCGCGATGGCGAAAGCATTCACGGAGTCGAAGGGCGATCTCGCGGAGCGCATGCTCGCCGCGCTCGACGCCGCGCAATCCGTCGGCGGCGACATTCGCGGCAAGCAGTCCGCGGCGCTGATCGTCGTCAACGCGAAGTCGACGGGTCGCAGTTGGCAGGACCGTCTGTTCGACGTGCGCGTCGACGACAATCCGACGCCGCTCGCCGAGCTGCGACGTCTCGTCACGCTGCAGCGCGCGTACAACCACATGAACGCGGGCGATCTCGCGGTCGAGCACAAGGACAACGCGGCGGCGCTGCGCGAGTACAAGGCAGCGGAAGAGATCGCGGCGACGACGCCCGGCATCAATCCGAGCCGCCTCGCGGAGATGACGTACTGGCACGCCGTGGCGCTCGTGAACATGAATCGCGTCGACGAGTCGCTGCCGCTGTTCGCGAAGGCGTTTGCACTGGAGAGCGGCTGGCGCGAGCTCACGCCGCGGCTCGTGAAGTCAGGACTGCTGCCCGATGATGCCAAGGTTATCCAGCAAATCACCGGCGCGAAGTAGCGCGCGCAAGCTGATGTTCGTCGGCGCCGCGGTCGCGGTGCTGGTCGGACTGTGGCTCGCGTGGCCATCGTCGCGCGTGAAGAATCGCGACTCGCGCGGCCGCACGATCATCGCGTTCGGCGACTCGCTTACCGCCGGCTACGGCGCAGGCGAAGGGGAGGACTACCCGTCGCGTTTGTCCGCGATCGCGAAGCGTGACGTGATCAACGCGGGCGTGAGCGGCGACACGACGGAGGCCGCGCTCGCGCGACTCGACGCCGGCGTGCTGACGTACGACCCGAAGCTCGTGATCGTCGGCCTCGGCGGCAACGACTTCCTGCAAGGCGTCCCGATGGCGACGACGGAGTCGAATCTGCGCACGATCATCCGCCGCATCCACGAGCGCGGTGCGATGGTCATCCTCCTCGGCTACCGCTTCCCGAGTCTGCAGAACAACTACGGCGAGATGTACGAGCGCGTCGCCAGGGACGAGCAATGCCTGCTCGTCCCCGACTTGCTTGACGGCATCCTCACGGAGTCATCGCTGAAGAGCGACGAGATTCATCCGAACGCGAAAGGCTACGCGTTGCTCGCGGAGCGCATCGCGCCGGCCGTGCAGCGGCTCGTGCAGTAGCGCGCATCATCCGAGTCCGAGCTTGCCGCCATCGACGGGCAACTCGACGCCCGCGATGAACGACGCGTCCTTCGACGCGAGGAAGAGCACCGCGTTCGCGACTTCTTCCGGCCGTCCCGCGCGCTTCATCGGCACGCCGGCCGTGAAGACGTCGATGAGGCCGGGAGTCGGCGCGAAGATCGGCGTCTCGATCGGACCGGGGCTGACGACGTTGACGCGGATGCCGCGCCCGAGGACGGTGTTGCCGAAGGTGCGGCCGAGGGAGAGGACGGCGGCTTTGCTCGCGTTGTAGACGTTGCCCACTTCAGTCGCCATGTGCCCGGCGACGGACGCGTTGAGCACGACGGCGCCGCCATCGGAGAGGAGCGGCAGCGCCTTCTGCAGCGTGAAGAAGAGACCGCGCACGTTGATCGACATGATGTCGTCGTACGT
>DASVNL010000373.1:0-1699 GCA_036383875.1 Thermoanaerobaculia bacterium | reverse complement strand
GGTGCGTGCGGTGCGACGGGCGTGCTCATCGTCCGAGCTCCGCGAAGATCTGTTCAGGATTGCGCACGTCGCCGCGCGCGTAGGCGGCCTCGATCTGTTTCACGTAATCCTCCGGGGGAAGCGCGTACGTCTTCCCGGTGCCGCCCTTTGCGTCCTTCACTTTCTCTGCGCCGAGGAGCGTGTTGACGTAGAGAACGCGATCGTCGTGGGACATCTGTTGCCAGTCTGCATGCGTGACGTGAGTCGGAGCACACGCGAGCAGCAGCGCCGCGAGAAAAATCGTAGCGATGCGCATCATTTCACGTGACTCGCGGGCTCGCGGCGCCAGCGTTGCGCGATCGGCATGTCGCGTCCGCTGCCGAACGCCTTCGACGACACGCGCACCGTCGGCGCGGCCTGACGGCGTTTGAACTCGTTCGTGTCGACGAGCTTGAGGATGCGCGCAACGAGGTCGCGATCGAACCCGTGCGCGACGATCGCGTCGACCTCGAGCCATTCTTCGATGTAGAGCTTGAGGATGCCGTCGAGAATGTCGTACGGCGGCAGCGAGTCCTGATCCGTTTGATTCGGACGAAGCTCGGCGGACGGTGGCTTGGTCAGCGTCGACGCGGGGATGATCTCGCGCTCGCGATTGATCCACTGCGACACGCGATAGACCATCGTTTTGTACACGTCGCCGAGGAGCGAGAGCCCGCCGCACATGTCGCCGTAGAGCGTGCAGTAGCCGACGGCGAGCTCCGACTTGTTCCCGGTCGACACCACCATCGCGCCGCTGCGATTCGACCAGGCCATGAGGATGTTGCCGCGGATGCGCGCCTGCACGTTCTCGTTCGTGATGTCGAACTTCTTCTCATCGAACAGCGAGTCGATTGCCGTTTCGTACGGCGCGTAAATGTCCGCGATCGGCACGACGTGAAACGCGATGCCGAGATTGTTCGCGAGCGTGCGCGCGTCATCGATCGAATGCTGCGACGAGAACTGCGACGGCATCGCGATGCCGGTCACGTGTTCCTTGCCGAGTGCTTCGACGGCGATCGCCGCGGTCAGCGCGGAGTCGATGCCGCCGGAGAGGCCGATCACGACGTCCTTGAACCCGCATTTGCGGATGTAGTCCTGCAGCCCGAGGATCAGGGCGCGGCCGATCTCTTCCTCTTCGTCGAGGGCGAGCACCGACTCGCACGGCATCCCTTCGAGCTTCACCATCGACGTGTGCTCTTCGAACGCGGGCGCACAGAAAATCGTCTGGCCCGTTTTGTCGAAGACCACGGATGAACCGTCGAACAGCAACTCGTCGTTGCCGCCGATCTGATTCACGTAGACGAGCGGTACTTCGTAGCGCGCGGCGATCTTCGAAAAGATCTCCCAGCGCGCGCGGCGCTTGCCCGCGTTGAACGGCGACGCGGAGATGTTGAGCAGGATCTGTGCGCCCTGGCGTACGAGCTCGTCGACCGGATTGCGGCGATAGAGCTTCTTGCCGAACAGCTCATCGTCGAACCAGTAGTCCTCGCAGATCGACACGCCGACGGGCTGTCCCGCGATCTCGACGAGATGCACTTGTTCGCCGGGCTCGAAGTAGCGGAGCTCGTCGAACACGTCGTACGTCGGCAGGAGGATCTTGTGCTGCTCGAGCACGACCTCGCCGTTGCGCGCGATCACCGCGGCGTTGTGCAGCGGCTTGCCCGACCAGTCGGCGCTCGGG
>DASVNL010000372.1:0-10049 GCA_036383875.1 Thermoanaerobaculia bacterium | reverse complement strand
CTCAACGTCACTGTGACGTGCGCGACCGCGGCGAGCTGGCTCGCCGTGTGGCCGTCCGGCCAGACGCGTCCGAACGTCTCGATGATCAACTTCGAGTCGTCCGATCCGGCACTCGCCAACGGCATCATCGTCGGACTCTCCACCGCCGCGCAGGACCTCTCGGTCTACAACAACTTCGGCAACGTGCACGTCATCGTCGACGTCACCGGCTACTTCCAGTAAGTCGCCACCGTTTCCGATTTCTCAGCCGCCCGGCCACGCCGCGGCGGCTGATTTGTTGTAGGGCCTCTTGTTGGAAGGATCTTCCCAATGCGTAAATCCACGTGCGCGCTCCTGCTGTGCGCGATGTTCACTCTCCCGGTCATTGCAGCAGAACCGTTGACCGTCACTCATTTCGCGGGACCGAACGAAGGCCCCGGACTCACGGACGGCACCGGTACAGGCGCGCGATTTCACTCGCCGGCCGGAGTCGTGTCCGACGCTGCAGGCAACCTCTACGTCGCCGATACGAACCTCAATGTGATCCGCAAGATCGCGCCCAACGGGGTGGTCAGTACGGTTGCAGGTCTTGCCGGGAGTCCGAGCGGTACGGTGGATGGTCGCGGCGGCGCCGCGCGTCTTTCATCGCCGCAGGACGTGACGATCGATCCGAACGGCAATCTCTACGTGCTCGAGGCCTCGCGCATTCGCAAGATCTCGCCGCAGGGCGTCGTCACGACGCTGGCCGTCGACCTCAGCAATCCGATGGCATTCGCGGTCGATCACTCAGGGAACGTCGTGTTCGCGGACATCAACAAGAAACTGAAGAAGATCACGCCGTCGGGCACGATCACTCAGTTCGGAACGCACACCGAGTGGTTCAACGGCTTGGCCTTTGACGCGAACGACGCGCTGACCGGCGTCGACCAGCTCGGCACCGTCTACAAGATCTCATCGGGCGGCGTGCTCACGAGTTTCGCGAACGTGCCGTTTGGGCGAGGCATGGAGTTCGACGCTGCGGGCAATCTGTACGTGGCAAACGGTAGTGACAGTCAGATCAAGAAGATCACGACCGGCGGCGTCGTCTCGACGTTTGCGGGCTCGGGATGGCAGGGGAATGACGACGGACCGGCGCTCAACGCGACGTTCCTTTATCCCGAGGATGTGGCGGTTGCGCCGAATGGCGACGTGTACGTTGCGGATCTGCACAATCATGCGATCCGCAAAATCTCGGCCGCCGTCGTTACGACCGTCGCTGGTGCGAACAGGCAGTGCACGACGTTGAACGGCGATCTCACCACCGCACGATTCATGTATCCGGTCGACATCGTTGCGGACACGAGCGGCAATCTCTACGTCGCAGACAATCTTTCCATTCGCAAGATCACACCGGCAGGCGCGGTCACGGTTCTTGCCGGCACCAGCTTCGGAAGCGCGGACGGAACCGGCACGAACGCGCGCTTCGGCGAGATCGCCGCGCTGGCCATCGACGCGTCGAACGTGATTTACATCGCCGACTACGGCAACCACACCGTTCGTAAGATGACGACGGCGGGTGTGGTATCGACGCTCGCCGGCGGCGCGGGACTCATCGGCTCGACGGACGACACGGGGACGGCGGCACGCTTCAACGGACCGCAGGACCTCGCAGTCGATGCAAGCAACAACGTGTACGTCGCGGACTGGGCGAATCACACGGTTCGCAAGATCACGCCTGCAGGCGTGGTCACGACGCTCGCGGGATCCGCGGGACAGGCAGGATCGACCGATGCGACCGGCAACGCGGCACGCTTCAATCTGCCCGGAGGCCTCGCGATCGCTGGGACCGATCTTTACGTCACCGACTACTTCAATCAAACCATTCGCAAAGTCACCACGCCGGGCGGCGACGTGACGACGGTGGCCGGACTCGCGGGAACCTACGGTACCGCGGACGGCATCGGAACCGCGGCTCGCTTCTACGCCCCGTCGGAGATCGAGTACTGGAACGGGCTGCTCTACGTCTCCGAAGCCAATTTCGGGCTCCGGGCAGTGACGACCAGCGGCGAGGTCACTACCGTTCTCGGCAAACTGCCACTCGGAGGCAACGGCGAAGGCACAGGCAGCAACGCGCTGATCCACTCGCGCGGGCTGGGGGTGTCGGGCAACACGCTGTACATGGTGCAGCGCGAGGAGTGCAACGTCCGGCGCGTGCGCGTGCCGGGCATTCCGGACATCGCGACCGTCTCGACGTCCGCGCCAGCGATCAACACCGCTGTGCAATTGAGCACGGACGTCAACAACTCCACGAGCTGGCAGTGGTCGCTGCTGCGCCGGCCCGCCGGGTCGACTGCGCAACTCTCCGCGACGACGACGCGTGAGCCGAACTTCACGCCGGACGTCGCCGATCTCTACACGTTCATGCTGCGCGCAGAAGGCGCGGCGGGCGTGCGCTACTCGACGGTCGACATTCTGGCGACCGATACGTGTCCGCCGCTCGGATCCGTCGTCGCCTCGGTCACCGGCTCGACGAGCGTTTGTGAAACCGCGACCGGTGGAACGGCAACGGCCGCAGTGAGTGGTGGCGGCGCGGTGACGTATCAGTGGGGCTGGCGTTCGACGCTCAACGGCGCGACGCTGCCGATCAGCGGTGAAACGGGTTCGGCCTACGTGATCGACGGCGCGGACTTTGGCGGTACGGGGGCGCGCTATCTCGTTGTCACCGTCACTTCGTCTTGCGGCGTGCCACTCACGTCGAATCCGATCGCGGTGAGCGTCAACGCGTCGCCGAGCTCCGCGATCACGGCGAGCAGCGGCGTCTACGCGAACGACACGCACAACTTTGCGTCGGTCGCCGATGCCGGAGCCGGTGCTACGTATGCGTGGTTCATCATGAACGGCACGATCACCGGAGGCGCAGGAACGCGCGCGATTCAGTACACCGCCGGCGCGACGGGCAACGTCGTGTTGGACGTGACGGTCTCGCAGAACGGCTGTGCGTCGGGCGAGGAAGTCACGATTCCGATCATCCCGCGCGAGTCCGGCGCGTCGATGTTGTATCTCGTCACGCCCTGCCGCCTCGTCGACTCGCGCGACACGACGCCGCTCGCGAATGGTGCGACGCGCATCGTGACCGTGGCCGGCGTCTGCGGCATCCCGACGGGTGCGACCGCGGTCACCGTGAACCTCACGGCGGTCTCGCCCGCGGCGACCGGATACATCTCGCTCTATCCGACCAATCTGCCCTGGCCGGGCACGAGCACGATCAACTATCGCAGCGGCAGGACGCGCGCGAACAGCGCCGTCGTGCGGATCGCGCCGGACGGAACATTGACCGTGCTCAATAACGGCGCGTCGATTCACTTCCTCATCGACGTGACCGGGTACTTCCGCTGACGTGACCGAATCCCGGACCAAGCCGCGATAGACTCTCGCGGCTTGGTCCGGACGACGCTTCGCGAAGTCGCAGCCGCACTTCCGCTCATCGCATACCGAGGATTGGCTGGTGGGATGCCGATCCTTCTGGGGCTCTTCATTGCGCATCGATGGGGACTCGAGGAATTGGCGGCGTACACGCTCGCGAACGCGAGCATTGCCATCGCGTTGATCGCCGTCGACTGGGGCGCACAGCGCGCGTTGCCGCGCAACCTCGCGACGCTCACACCGCAAGGCGCACAGCGCCTCTTCGGTTCGGCGAATGCGTTTCGATTGCTCCTCGTCGCGGCGCTGTTCGCGATTGGAGCGCTTGCGGTTCTGACCGGCGGCGTCGATCGCGGAGTCGGTCTTTATCTGCTGTTGCTGGCGCCACTCTGTCTGTTGATTCTCGTGACCGGCAATGCGATCGGGGAGCGCGTCGTCGCGGGCGACACGCGCGCAATTGGACTCGCGCTCGTCTCCGGACTCACCGTCTTCGCAATTCTCGGCGGCATCGTGCTGGCGATGAAGCTTGGACCGCACTGGTTCGTCGCGGCGTATGTCTGCGGCAAAGCCGTCGAGGCGATCGTCATCGTCGTGGGTCGCTGGTGGGTATTGACGGTGCACAGCGAGCACATGATTCCCACCGCGATCGCGTTCTGGCCCTTCGCGGCGCAGGCCGTGCTCAGCGTCATCTATTCGCGTCTTGCCGTGTTCACCGTCGAAAATTTCACGACACGCGCGGAACTCGGACTGTTCTCCTTCGCAGTCGCATTGCAGGGCGCATTTCTGCTTGTGCCGGGCTCGCTCGCGCTGGTTTATTTTCCCGATCTCACACGCCGTACTGCAGCGGGCGATTATTCGGGAATCCGCGCCATCGTGCGCCGGTATACGATCGTCTCCGGTCTTGGGATTCTGATCGGCATTGGCGTGCTCGCACTGGCGATCCGTCCCATGAGCGCGATGTTCGAACTGCCGCCGGGGGGCGACCGGTTCATTCTCGCGTTTGTTTCCGTGGCAATCCTGAGCGTCTTCAGTACGATGTTGGGATTCCGAGTGCAGGCAGGCGGGCATGAGGGAAAGGCGGCACGCCTCTCCGTCGTGACGCTGCTGTTAGCGGCGGCGTATCAGGTGATCGCGCTGTCGTGGTTCGGATTGTGGGGAGTGATCGCGGCAGTTGCGGCATCGGATTTGACCAGTATCGCGCTGTTCGCGTATGCACTGAAGAAGACGAGACCATCGGAATGATCGACAAGCGCGGGCTGCTGGGACGGCCGCAAGACCTCGGCAATCTCACCATCGAGCTCGGGTGCGGGCCAATGAAGCGCTACGCCGGCTCGATCGGCGTCGACATGCTCGACACCGAAGCTGCCGATGTCGTCGGAGATGCGATGGAGATCCTGCGTGCGTTTCCCGCGGGCAGTGCGCGCTTAGTCACGTCCTCGCATTTTCTCGAGCACGTTCCGGACGCCGGCGAAATGCTCGACGCGATGAGCCGATTGCTGCAACAGGATGGCGAGATCGAGATCATCGTGCCGCATTTCTCGCATCCGTACTTTCACTCCGATCCGACGCATCTCAATCGGCTCGGCTTCGGCCTTTACACGATGTCGTACTACGCGCGCGATCCGCATTTCGCACGCAAAGTGCCGGGCTATGTGCGTCGCGAAAACCTCGTGATCAAGAGCGTCGACCTGCGATTCAAAGCGTCGCGCCCGTTCTATGTCCGCTATGCGATCAAGCGCGCGATCGGCGCGATTTTCAATTCGTGCCGGTACATGCAGGAGCTGTGGGAAGAGAGTTTCTGCTATCTCTTCCCGTGCTACGAGATTCGCTACGTCCTGACGCGATCCGATCATCCGGGCGTGAAGGCGGAATGAGCGAACCGTTGCGCGTGCTCGCAGTCGCCACGTATCCGTTGCTCGCGGCTGCGACGCGGTATCGCCTGTTGCAGTACGTGCCGTTGCTCGCCGAAGAAGGCGTGCACGTCGACGTTCGCACGTTTCTCTCCGATCGCGCATTCGCCGGCTTGTACGATCGTCGCAGGATTCTGCAGACCATGGGCGGAGTCGTCGCCGGAATCGGACGCCGCATCAACGACGCCTTTCACCTCGGCAACTACGATCTGATTTTCGTGCAGCGCGAGGCCGCGCTCATTGGACCAGCCGTGTTCGAGTGGCTCGCGCAGCGTTCACTGCCGATGGTCCTCGACCTCGACGACTCGACGTACATCGAGCGTCCGAGCGAAGTCTTCGGCGTCCTCGCGAAACTGCTCAAGTTCCACGGCAAGACCGCCCGCATGATTCCGTGGTCCGATCACGTCGTGTGCGGCAATCCGACCATCGCGGCGTATGTCGCAAAACGCGGCGTGCCCGCTTCGATTCTCCCGACCATCGTCGATGTGAATGCATTCGCACCGCGCGACGAGTCGCGTGAGAACGATCCGCTCGTCATCGGATGGATGGGAACCCATTCGACGTACGCGTACTTGCGCACGCTGATCCCCGTGTTTCGACGACTGGCGAAGACGCATCGCTTCAAGTTGCGGATCATCGGGTCGGGGAGGGAAGAGGCGATTGCAGGCGTCGACACCGAATTCGCGCCGTGGCAGTTGGATCGCGAAGTCGCGGCCCTGCAGGCGTTCGACATCGGCGTCTATCCGATCATCGCGGATGAGTGGGCGGAGGGGAAATCGGGCTTCAAGTCGATTCAGTATTTGTCGTGCGGATTGCCGTTCGTCGCATCGCCCGTCGGCGTGGTGTCACAGATCGGCGTGCCCGATGAGACGCACCTCGAGGCGCGCACGGACGACGAGTGGGAGCACGCGTTGTCGCGACTCCTCACTGATGCAGCATTGCGTCGCCGGTTGCGCGATGCGGGCCGCCGGTACGCGGTCGAGCATTACTCGACCAGAGAGAGTGCCGCGCAACTCGCGGCGATTTTTCGCGAGGTCGTGAAAAACAAAAAGGCCGCCCGTTAGGGCGGCCTTTCAGTTCAATGCGGTTTGATTACGAGTTGCTCGGCACGCAGGCGCCGGTGAACGCGCCCTGCGTCGTGTTGCCCGAGTGGCGGTTGTTGCCAAACGTGCAAAGCTCGCCCGCCGGTGCGCTCAGACCCGTAGAGTTGCCGGTGATCAGGTTGTTCGCGGAGCGGATGCGGCCGTTGGCACCTGCGGTGCGGAGACCGACCCCGCCGTTGTGGGAAACTTCGCTCGACTCGACGAGCACGGTGATACCCGAGGCAGTCGTCGAATTCGCGAAAATACCATCAGAGGTATTGTTCGAGACGCGCGAGCGCATGACGCTGATGGCGCTCGGGTTGTTGACGTCCTGGATCAGGATGCCGGTCGTGTTCTTGACGACGTCCGTGTCGAAGATCGAGACACGCGCGATGCCGCCGACGCCCGGACGGATCAGGATGCCGTTGGTGACGTTCTGCGTGATGGTCGTGCGCAGGACGTTCAGGCGCGCGACGTTCGTCGCGGGCTCGAAGTCGATGCCCGAACCGGAGAAGTTCTCGATCGAGCAATCCTCGATCGTGAGCGAGTCGCCGGCGATGAAGCGGACGCCGTTGATGCCGAGCGTCGGACCGCTGCCGTTGATCAGCAGGTTGCGCAGAACGACGTCGCGGTTCGTGCCGGTCGTGATGTTGATGACGAAGCCGTTCGTGCCGCTGGCGAGGCCGCTGGCCAGCGTGCCGTTGCCTTCGATCGTGATCGGCTTCGTGATCGTGAGCGCGCCGTACCCGCCCGGATCCAGGGCATCGATGATTCCGCCCGAAGCGGTCTTCGAAATCGCACCGGCCCACGTCTTACACGGTGCCGTGCGGCTGCACGGATTTACGTCATCGCCAACGCCGGACACCCACGTCCGGGTCGCCTGGGCGAAGAGCGAGGTCGTGCACAGCATGACCGCCCCTGCCAGGACATATTTGAGTCCTCGAATTGACATATTGCCCTCCTCTAAACGGATGCCGTCAGTATAGCTCCTCCGAGGGAACGGAAGTGTGACTTGCGTCTCACCGTCTTTCCATTAGTGTGCAAAACCGCCTGTTCGACGAAATTTTTTTTCGCCGACTCCACTGAATGAAGACTCAGTCGCCGAATTTCAGTGGCCGATTGCACGGTCGTCGGCGGCGCGCGGATGCACGACGGGACGCAGGCGCGTTTCGATCGCGGTGGGAATCGCGCTGGAGAGCGAGACGACGTCGGAGGACGACGGCACGACCCATCCGAGCTCGCGGTCCGCGACACGATAGAGGTCGATGCGCATGCGCTTCACAGGCATGCCGAGCGCTTCACACGCGGCGGCGATTGCACGCACCTTCACGAAGGGGAGTTGATCGGTCGAAAGGAAGACTTCTTCGGCGCGCGTGACGTTGCAGATCTCTGTGAGCGGTCGCGATCCGGAGTAAACGCGCAGGCCGTGGACGACCTTGCCGACCTTGCGCGGATCGTCGTCGAGAAATCCGACCGGGACGTAGCCGAGGGTGTTGTTGTTGTTCAGCTCGCGGAACAGCAGTTCGCCCGCATCGCCCGCACCGTAGATCAGCACGCGCTTGCCGGTGCGCGCATGCGGCGCGGGGAAGATCTTGCGCAGCATGCGGAACGCGAAGCGGCTGCCGACCATCAGCATCATTAACAACAGCGCGTCGAGGACGAAGAGCGATCGCGAGAAGTTCTCGAACTGGAAGGCGTAGACGACGAGGACGATCGACGCGACGGAACTGAGCGCAACGGCTTTCGAAAGGAGCACGCCGTCCGCGACGCCCGCGTAACGCCACAGGCCGCGATACAGACCGAACGCGAGGAAGGTCGCGAGCTTGATGAACACGATGGCGGGCAGAGCCTTGAGGAAGAAGGCCCAGCCTGGCGACGCGGACGCGGGTCCGAGGACGATCGCGTGTGCGCCGTAGTAGGCGAGGATGATCAGCGCGACGTCGAGCAGCATCTCGAAGATGCGGCGCTTGTAGGAAATGTCGAAGAGGAAGGCGACGAGCGGTTTCTTCTGCGCCGCCGCGACTTCGTCTTCGTTGTACACGCGCACGCCGCCGAGGTAGACGCCGAGGATGCCGAGGACGATCGTGAAGGCGGCGATGGCGGCGAGACTCTGATCGAGCGCGATCTTGCGCACGCCAATCGCCAGCGCGCCGCCGAGGATCGCGAAGACGTACAGCATCCAGACCGCGTGACGTTCGGAGAGTCCGAGGGCGACGAGCCGGTGCGAGGTGTGATCGCGGCCGCCCTGCGACGCCGCGCGTCCCGCGAGCTTGCGCATCAGCGTGACGAACGTCGTGTCGAAGATCGGGATGCACAGCACGAGCACCGGCACCGCGAGAACCGCGATGACGCTGCGCGAGCGGCCGCCGCCGCCCTGAGCGTTGAGGAGCGCGGTGCTCGCGAGTAGGAAGCCGACGAACATCGAGCCGCAGTCGCCCATGAAGATCGACGCGGGGTTGTGGTTGTAGATGAGGAAGCCGCCGAGGGCGCCGCAGAAGGCGGCGAGCATCATCGCCTCGAAGATCTGTCCGTTGAGGAAGAAGTTCACCGCCAGGGAGAGCGACGCGATCGCCGCGATGCCCGCGGCCAGACCGTCCATGTTGTCCAGCATGTTCACGGCGTTCGTCACGCCGACGAGCCAGATGAACGTGATGATCATGTTGACCAGCGTGGAGCCGGTCCAGGGGAGGACGAGGCCGAAGTAGACGATCGCGGAGGCGCCGAGGAGCTGACCGGCGAGTTTCTGGTACGGCTTCATCTGCACGAAGTCGTCGATCAGACCGACCACGAACAGCGCCGAGCTCGCGGCGATGACGACCCAGGTCTCGACCGTCGACGGGCGCAGGGCGAGGAGCGCCGCGATCGTCGCGATGAAGATCGCCACGCCGCCCATCATCGCCGTCGGGGCCGTATGCCACCGGTCGCGCTTCGGAGCCGCCACCGCGCCGATCTTTCGCGCGAACGCACGCACGACAGGCGTCGCCGCGGCAGAGATGGCGAATGCCAGCGCGAAAATGGTGATTGGCGTGAGATTCATGTCAGCGAATTGTCAGGCGTTGCCCGGATGATTAGTTATTTCTGCCGAGGAAGCAAGCGGGAGAGGCGATTTATTGCATCCGGTATGTCCTTGACCCGTAACGGGGTGGCGGGTACGATCGCGTCGATTTCAGCCCAAATTCACGTGCCGATTCCTCTTCAAGCAGTCTTGCTTCTCTGTGCGGGCTACGCCCTGTGGCGGATGTGGCGTCTTCTGGATGACGCGCCCCCGCTCCTGCGCTATCTGATCGCCGGCGGTTTCCTGATTCGTGCGTTCGCCTCGCAGTTCCTTTTCTGGGTGTCGTACCTCCGCTTGCCGTACGGCAGCTCGCTGCAACTCGGACACGGGCTTTGGTTCTTCGCCGTCGACGCGCCGCATTACCTCCGGCCCGCGGCAGTCGCCGCGTTGAACGCTCCCGCCGGGCTGGTGCAGATTCCGATGACGTATCCGTCGGTCGGCTTCACGCGCGTGCTCGCGGTGTTCCTCTGGTTCTTCGGCTCCTCGGTCGCCATCTCCATCCTTCTCAACGTCGCCGTCTACCTCGGCATGTCGCTGCTGATCGTCCGCTGGGCGGCGCGCTACAAAGTGCCGGCGAACGTCACCGCGCTGCCGCTCTTCGCGGTCGGCTACCTGCCGTCGTGG
>DASVNL010000371.1:0-4370 GCA_036383875.1 Thermoanaerobaculia bacterium | reverse complement strand
TGAGGATCAGCGTCGCTTCGCGATGGAGGTAGTCCGCCGTCCAGTCGGGCGCGACGTAGGCGCCGTGTCCGAAGATCGAGCCGATCTCCTGCCCGCCGATCGACTGCCAGACGTTCTGCCCGTCCCGAATCGTCGTTTCATCGAACAACACCCGGCCGTCGCTCGTGACGACCTTGGACGGAATCGGCGGCGCGGTCGTGATCCCGCGATATCCGACGATGCCGAGGATGAGAAATGAGAGGCCGACGACCAACCCGAGGACGATCCAGAGTCTTCGATATTCCATGACGACGCTCCTTCGATGTTCGAAGGTAGTCGGCGGCAAAGACCCCGTACATGACGGAAATCATACGGAACGCAGAGTTGGGGATCGCGCGCGCGGCGCGGCCGACAACTTGACGCTCCCTCGGCCATCCTCCACCATCGCGGCACATGCACGGTCCCGCCATCCTTGCGCGCACCCTCTCCATCCCGACACTCAAAGGCAAGGACGCGCTCTGGCAGTACCACCCGAGAAGCGATCACCATTCAAAGGTTGCGTGCTGGGGCATCCTCTTTGATTTGCTCCAGCACTCCAAGCTCCTCAGAGAACATGTCGAGTCAGGACGACTCGTGTTCGGCATCAACCATCAGATGCGCGACTTCCGTACCGGCCGGAAGAAGGACCTCGACCTCGTGCTGGCGCGACCAGGCGCCGGCATCGTTAAGAAGCCACTCACGTTTCGTGCATTGGTCCAGAAGTGGGACATCTTGCTCGACCCAGAGGAGCGCCGAATCTTGGGCGACCTACCAGATCCAATACAGCATCCGGTCGGCCCGGTTCACCTAGCACTCGAGGCCAAGGCATGCATGACTGAGCACGCCAAGGCAAGGCCCCGGCTTTATGACGAGCTGAATTCGAGTCACGAAACGGTGCATGGCTCGGCCGAGATGGCGATCGCGGCGGGGTTCGTGATGGTCAACATCGCCGATCGGTTCGTCAGCCCGGAGCTGAACAAGTTCGGCGGTCCGCTGAGAATAACGGAGCATAAGCAGCCGCGTGTCACTGCATCTGTGATTGAGAAAGTGCTCGAGATTCCGCGTCGCGCCTCGACATCTGCGCAAGGATTTGACGCCCTAGCCATCGTGGTGATCGAGTGCGCTAACGATGGCGTAAACCCGGTGCGGATCATCCATGAACCGCCGGCTCCAGAGCCAGGCAACCCGGTGCACTATGACGCGATGGTCGCCCGTGTGGTGCAGTTGTACGAGTCGAGGTTCCCTCACGCGTGAGGTCGTTCTCGAACGCGGTGCGTTGTAAAGGGCACCCAGCTCCGTCACGTCAGCTTCGTCAGCGCTCGACGAAGCGTTTTCAAACGACTGACGTTCTCAAGCTCGCATTCCCACACGACCATTACGCGATAGCCTTGCTCGCGCAACGTCGCCTGCACCCGTGCGTCGCGGGCAACGTTCGCCTCGAACTTCTGCAGCCAAAACTCGCGGTTCCTGGACGGTGTCGTTGCTCGTTTGCAGTCTGCGTGTCGGTGCCAGAAGCATCCGTGAACGAAGACGGCCCACTTCCGACTGCGATTAGCGATATCGGGCGAGCCTGCAAGATCCCGATTGTGAATACGAAAGCGGCGGCCGAGCGCGTGGAGAAGTTTGCGAACCGCCATCTCGGCGGAGGTGCCGTGCTGTCGGACGCGGCCTAGTCTCGCCGAGGTCTCTGCGTCGACCACAAGAGCAGGGCGGGACGATTTTTTCGAAGTACGGGACGACCTCACGCGCGTCACGCGTCAGATGATCGCACGCATCGATTCGCCTCGCATGCGTGCCAAATGTGCACGCACCGCGTCGAGAAAGCCCGTCGGAAAGCGCAATTTGGCGACTTCAGCGCGGGACAGAAAACCGGCGGTTGCTTTCACCGACAGGGCCTGTGTCTCATGGCGTAGGAATGCCGCGAGCGGTTCGGCGGCGATGTTCAGGGGCCACGTCGAGAGTTGTGCGCGATGCCGACCGTTGCCGATGTTCCATGCAGCTACCGGCCACGCTTCGTTGCTCGCGAGCTCGGCATCCCCCGTCGGATCGTACACGCCTGGATTTCGAAGGCGCTTGCCGATCCAAACAGCGGCGTCAACGGTCACCGCATTGCCGACGAGTTTCCAGCGAGCGCCGCGCTTGCTCACGGTTTCGGCGGGAAGAGTCCAGTCCTCCTCGAAACCCTGCATGCGTTCAGCATCGCGCAATTCGGGCTTGGCGATGTCTCCTGAGGGGAAAATGATCGCGGGAGGTGAAGGGATCCCGATCGTGGATCCCCCTTTGAGCGTCGGTACCGAGTCGACGGCCCAACCCAGTCCACGAAGCCCTTCCGTCCAATAGAAGCCGCACGCCACTTCACGGAACGAGCGGGTGTCGCGCGGCTCCGGTGTGTCATCGACGAACAGGACGTTGCGCGGGTCGTGATGCAACGAAGCGAGTATGTAGATGCGTTCGCGCCGCTGAGGGACACCGAACGCACGACTGTTCACGACCCGGTAGGCCCATTTGTAGCCGAGCCGTTCGAGCTCGGTCATGATCACGTCGAGCGCGCGCCCTCGCCCAAGCTGCAGCATGAAGGAAACGTTCTCGAGCAGGAGCCACTCGACGCGTCTCTTTTCCAGGAGTCGAAAGACTTCACCGATGAGTCCCGAGCGGCTGCCGCTGATTCCGGCGGTCTTCCCTGCTTGGCTGAGATCTTGGCAAGGAAACCCCGCGGAGACGAGCTCGGTTCCCCTAGGGAAGGCTTTCAGATCGCGGACGTCATTCTGCTTTTTCGTATTCGGAAAACGCTGCTCGAGGACGGCGACAGCCGTTGGTTCGATTTCGCACAGGAGTCTGGACTCGTGCTCGGCACGACCGAGTCCGAGCTCGATGCCACCGATGCCTGCGAAGAGACCAGCGACCTGAAGCGGCTCCGTGCTGTATGGCCCGTCGAGCGCAGGAGCGTGAGAGCATTTGGTGCCGACGAGATGTAGCTGCTTGGAAGGAAAGGCCGGCATCTTGAACCGAGTGTAGCGGGATTTTGTATACACGCAACGACATCGACAACCAGTAGCTTTAGTGGAAGCAAAAGCCCGCAACCGAGCCGCCCCGGGGCAAGCTCTGCTACGTGTCGTAGAACAACCTGCCGGTAGCGGCTAACAACAACGCTCACAGATAGCGCGCCGGAATCAGGCGACGCAGACGCTCGAGCAACACCGTCGGTCCCAGCCACGCCAACTGCGCGATCGCCGCGACCGGACGCTCGCGCATCGCGCGGCGCAACAACGCGAATCCTTCGCGACGTCCGCGCAGAACGTGCGCCGCGCCGCGTCGCAAGCGCGCAGTGTTCTCGGAACGTTCGAACCCTTCGCGATCCACGCTCGCGAGCAGGGGCCAGTAGCGCTGACTCACGAGCGCGGTCTCCTTCATCATCTGCTCGCTCTGCGCGATGCTCTTCGAATCGCGATGCAGGCGGAAGCCGGCGGCGAGGTGATCGACGTACTCGACGTTGAAGTGTTGCAGCGCGCGGATCAGGTAGTCGTAGTCGAAGGAGTAGTGCAGCCACGCGTCGATCTCGCCGACGGTCTCGATCACGGCACGCGACCAGAACAATCCCGGGTCGTGCCAGAGCGATCGGCGTTGCCAGTACTGCACGACGTTGTCGAGCGTCAGGTCGTGTGGACGAAGCAGCACCTCCCGTCCGCGCGAATAGAAATTCGCGACTGGCGCGGCGTAGATCGCGCGCGGGTTCTTCGTCCACGCAGCGTGAACCGCGGCGAAGATGCCGGGCGCGTAGATGTCGTCGGCGCCGAACCACGTGACGATGTCGCCGGTCGCGCGACGCAGGCCTTTGTTGATCGCGTCGGCCTGACCGTGATCGGGCTCGCTGATCCAGTACGCGATGCGCGATTCGTACTTGCGGATCACGTCCAGCGTCGCGTCAGTCGAGCCGCCGTCGATGATGATCAGCTCGTGCGTCGCGCCGTCCTGCGTGACGATGGAGCGGATCGTCTCCTCGATGAAGCGTCCCTGCTGGAACGACGGCACGATGATCGAGATCACGCGCGTGAGGATACCTGCGCAGCGTTTACACTCGCCGCGGCATGTGCGGACTCACGGGGTTCATCGCACCCGCGGCAACCTCGGAGGATCTAACGCAAATCGTCTGCCGCATGCGCGACACGCTCGCGCATCGCGGTCCTGACGACGCGGGCGAATGGATCGATGCGGACGCGGGCGTCGCGCTCGGCTTCCGCCGCCTGAGCATCCTCGACCTCTCCGACGCCGGACATCAGCCGATGCTTTCGCAATCGGGCCGCTACGTCGCGACGTTGAACGGCGAGATTTACAACTTCGAGGAACTGCGGCGC
>DASVNL010000370.1:0-7747 GCA_036383875.1 Thermoanaerobaculia bacterium | reverse complement strand
GAGCGGTCCGCTCACGGACGTCGTGAATCTGAAGATCACCGCGAACGGCGCGCCGGTCGAATGGCGCCGCGATCCGTTCGACATGTTCGTGATTCTGCTCGACGCGCCGGCGAAGACGACCGCGCTCGAAGTCGATCTGTCGTATCTCTCGCCGATCGCCGGCGGGAACTTCACCGCCGGTCCGAACTCGACGGCGAATCTCGCAGTGCTGAGCTGGAACACGTTGCTGCTTTTCCCCCCCGGAAAAGACGCGAGCGAGATTTTCGTCGAAGGGACGATCCGCGTGCCGGACGGCTGGCGCGTCGCAAGCGCGCTCGATCACGACGATGCCGGCAAGTTCCAGCGAGCCACGCTCGCCACCTACGTCGACTCCCCCGTCATCCTCGGCCGCTACTTCAAGACCGTCGCATTACCCGCGGTTCCGAACGCGCCCGTCCATCGCATCAACATCGTCTCCGAGAGCAACGGCGATCTCGAAGCGCCCGCGACGTTCGCGGCCGACTACGCGCGACTCGTCGCCGAAGCCGGCGCGGCGTTCGGCTCGTATCACTTCAGCAAGTACGACTGGCTGCTCACGCTGAGCGACGACGTCGCGCACTTCGGACTCGAACATCACGAGTCGTCGGACAACCGCATGCCCGAGGCGACGTTGTCGGAGGATGTGCTGCGTCGCGGACTCGGAAGTTTGCTGTCGCATGAGTACGCGCACTCGTGGAACGGCAAGTTCCGCCGTCCCGCCGCGATGCTCAGCCCCGACTACCAGAAGCCGATGGACGGCAGTCTGTTGTGGGTCTACGAAGGGCTCACGCAGTACATGGGATTGCTCCTCGCGACGCGCTCCGGACTCTGGTCGCAAGAGTATTACCGCGAGAATCTCGCGAACGTCGCGGCGGGATTCGACATCCAGCCGGGCCGCACGTGGCGTCCGCTCGCCGACACCGCAACGGCCGCGCAGTTGCTCTTCCCGTCCGCCGACGCGTGGCGCAGTCTGCGCCGCGGCACCGACTTTTACGACGAGTCGATTCTGCTGTGGCTCGAAGTCGACTCGATCATTCGCGCGAAGACTGACGGCCGCGCGTCTCTCGACGATTTCACGCGCCGCTTTCACGGCGGCCCGGGCGGCAAGCCCGAGGTGAAGCCGTACACGTTCGACGACATCGTTGCGAATCTCAACGCCGTCGCGCCGTACGACTGGCGCACGCACCTCACGACGCGCATCACGTCGCTCAGCCCGCGCGCGCCGATGGCCGGCGTCACCGCGAACGGCTGGAAGCTCGTGTTCAACGACACGCCGAACGAAGCGGTCGCCGGTTCGGAGAAGCGCAACAAACTCGTCGACGTGTCGCACTCGCTCGGCCTCACGATCCGCGAGGACGGCACCATCCGCGACGCCATCCTCGGCCGCCCCGCCGCGAATGCAGGCATCGGCCCCGGCATGAAGATCGTTGCAGTGAATGGCCGCGGTTACACGCGCGCGGTGCTCGAGGCGGCGCTCAAAGAAAAAGGCACGATGGATCTGCTGATGGAGAACAACAACTTCTTCCGCACGCACAGCGTCGACTATCACGACGGTCTGCGCTATCCGCACCTCGTGCGCGATGAAAGCGTGAAGGACGGACTCGCGACTGTGCTCGCGGCGAAGGCGAAGTAATTAGATGAAGCTCGCCGCGAGATACGCGATGGCCGGCACTTCGCGCTGGCTCGACGGATCGGAGTAACGATGCGTGAGCTCGTACGACGCGTTCATGTTTGCGAGCGCGGACGGCACGGTCTCACGCATCGCCGGTGAGAGTCGCGGCAGGACGGCTTGCGCGACCGCGAGTGCGGATCGCGCGAGCACCGCGCCCTGCAACGGTGCGAACTCGCCGACGATCTCGCGATGGCGCGCGCCGGACACGCGCATCGTCAGCGACGTCTCGGCTGTCGGCGTGTGCACGGTGCTCACGAGCGCGCCTTCGACACCCGCGACGCCGAAGAGATCCGTGTCGCCGTCGATGGCCGTCTGCGCGATCGCGTCCATCCACGCCGGCAGATCGCGCACGGACTCTTCATCGCGCGTCAGCTCGAACAGCACGCGCGCGTAGTAGTGAAGCGCGAAGAGAAAACATTCTTCCTCGCGAAGCGCGGCGGCGGAGTCGTCGATTTCGACGGAGAACGTACCTCTCGCACCGCAAACGATGCGCGTAGCCAGGACGACTCTGGGCTGGGCCGTCAGCATCAATCGAGCCTCCCGAGAAACGACAACGGCCCTCCTGCCGCGGTCCGGCGGCAGGAGGGCGAGAAACGAGGGAGGAGGGGCGCTAGTACAGGTCGTTCTTACCCGCGATGTCGTCCGCTTCGAGGGTCCGGTTGTTGTAGTTGCAGGAGCTGACGGAGGGATACATGGTCGCGCCGGTGACGGTCGAGTGTCCGAGGCCGATCACGTGGCCCACTTCGTGGACCATGATTCCGTCGATGTCGTATTCGGCGCTGCAGCCGTCGGTCTCACGCGACGACGTGTATTTGTACTTCGTGTTCGTATAGACGTCGGCGTCGTAGATCGTGCTGCCGCTGTAGTAGCCGGTCAGAGTCGCGGCGAGGCACGAGCCCGTGCACACGCGGCCGTTGTTGTTGAGCGTGATCGTGGCCGGCGCGGTGCCGCGCACGGCAGGCGACGACGTGGTGCCGGAGTTGACGACGCCCCACGCGTTGATCGCGCCCGCGACTGCGGTCACGCCGCCGTCGGAGTCGTTGATCGTCGAGTTGCCGGCCGTGTAGACACGGACGCTGATCGGCGTCGAGGCCCAGGTGCGGCGCGGCGAGAGAAGCGTGTAGGCCATCACCGGTTCAGCGGAGAGGACCACCACGGTCAGGACGATGGCGAGTGCGAAGAGGTTTTTCTTATTCACGTTCAGTTCTCCTCGTCAGTCCGTTAGTCGCGCTGCAGAACGGTGTTGCGTGCGGTGCGGCCCGCGCGCGCGTCGCTGACCATCTGTGCGAACTCGTCCATGCTGAGGGCCGGGGTGTCGGCGCTGATGGCGTTGGCTTTCACGTCGAGCTCGCGGCCGTGTCCCGGCTGCGGGGTGAGACGCTCATCGCCCTGATGGACGGCGTCCGGCAGGACGACGTCGAGACCGCCGCGCTGACGCACGAGGAACTTGCCCTGATTGAACGCGTGGATGCGGTAGTCCGCGCTCTCTTCCCACTGCGTGAGCATGAGCACCACTTCTTCGCCGCGGCGAATCATCGGGAAGCCGATCGCTTCCTGCGTGTATCCGTCGACGGTGCCGCCGACTTCACGAACGACGAGCGTGTCCGGGCCGGCGGTCTCGCCGAAGTAGCGGCTCACGCGCACGGTCGCGTAGGTGTAGATGATTTCGTGCGAGTCGTCCCAGGCTGCATACGTTTCGACGATGTGTCCGCGGACGATGTACTGCGCCTCACTCGCAATCTGGTCGAACGGCAGTTCCACGAACTGCGACGCGGAAAGCGGCAACGCGAGAGCGATGAGCAACAACCCGATGGTCAGTGATCGACGATGCATCCTGAGTCCTCCTCAAATTTGACTTCGCCCTCACCATCTCCAATGCGTGAGCCATGTGTGATGAAAGCGTTCACGACCAGAACTAAGTGTTTGCAGCAATACGCGTTTGTTCGAAAAAGGACGGCTGTGCGGAAAAACGCCCAACCGGATCAATCACTGCGCACGTGAATAGAAAGTGACCCGGGCAAGGGTGGGGATGTGACCCGTGAATCGGTTGGCGGTTGGCAGTTGGCGGTTGGCGGGAGAAAACCCAAACCAGGGCTCATGCTCCCGCCAACTGCCAACCGCCAACCGCCAACTCAACTCAATTCAACTAGTACAAATCATCGCGTGCCGCGATGTCGTCGGCCGCGAGCGAGCGCGGCGCGGTGTTGCATGCGCTGACCGACGGATACATCGTCGCGCCGGCGACACTGGAGTGACCGATGCCGATCACGTGGCCGACTTCGTGGGTCATGATTCCGTCGATGTCGTACTCCGCGCTGCATCCCGACTCGCGCGACGAGTAGAGCTGCACGGACGTGTTCGTGTAGACGTCGGCGTCGTAGATCCGGTCATCACCGGACTGCGTGACGTAGTAGCCGGTGAGCGTCGCGGCGAGGCAGCTGCCGGTGCAGACGGCGCCGTTCGTGTTGAGCATGATCGTCGCGGGCGCGCTGCCGCGCACGGCCGCGCTGCTGGTCGTGCTCGAGCTGATGATGCCCCACGCGCGGATCGCGCCGACGGTCGCGGTCACGCCGCCGTCGCCATCCGTGATCGTCGAGTTGCCGACGTTGTAGACGCGCACCGTCACCGGCGTCGTCGACCAGCGACGGCGCGGGGAAAGCAGCGTGTAGGCCATCACCGGCTCGGCGGAGATGACGAGGAACATCAATCCGAGTGCGATCGAAAGAGTCTGTTTCTTCATGTGCGTCCTCTCCTTTCCTTAGTCGCGCTGCAGGGTGGTCAGGCGCTTGCCGGCGCGCGCGTCGGTGATCATCGCCGCGAGCTCGTCGATCGTCAGCGCGCCGCTGAGATCGTCGGTGCCGTCGGCGCGAACGTCGGAAAGACGGCCTTCGCGGCCGAGGCGGGCGTCGCCCTGACGGACTTCATCGGCGACGACGAGCTCGCGCCCGAGGCGTTCCTTCACGAGGAACTTGCCCTGGTTGAACGCGTGGATGCGCATCTCCGCGCCGCCGTCCGTCCACGGTGCGAGGAACAGCACCACGTCTTCACCCGCGCGGATCGCCGGGAAGCCGATCGCTTCCTGCGTATACCCGTCGACGGTCCCGCCGACCTCGCGCACGACGAGCGTGTCCGGTCCGGCGCTCTCGCCGAAGTAGCGGCTCACACGGAGCGTCGCGTACGTGTAGATGACTTCGTGAGAGTCATCCCATGCGGCATACGTGTCGACCACCTGTGCGCGTACGACGTACTGCGCTTCACGCGCGACCTGATCGAACGGCATCTCGATGAACTGAGATGCGCTCAGCGGAAGGGACACCAGGAACAGAAGAGCCATGAGAGAGAGTGTTCTGCGGTGCATTCGTTCCTCCTTACGTTTATGACTGCGCCGCGCACTACTCCAATCGCCAGACCACCTCCACCTATCCCGATGTCCGTCCATGTAAATGGATGGCATGACGGCCCTTATGCGAGTCGAGCAATAAAACGGATCAGCACGGCTGCGGGGTCAGGGACTGGGCCGATGCGCGCGCATTGACCCGCGTGTGGGTCAGTTGGCGGTTGGCGGTTGGCGGGAGAACGAAGTGATCGCACCTTCGCTGATAACCGACAACCGACAGAAACTAGCGACAAGGCCACCGCCAACCGCCAACTGCCAACCGCCAACCTGTTACGATCCCCCCATGACCCCCAACTACGTTTCGATCTCCCGGTTCCGCGTGCGGAACGGGATGGAGGCAGACGTGGCGGCGGCATTTCGCGCGCGTCCGCATCTCGTCGATGACACGCCCGGCTTTGTCCGGATGGAAGTGCTCTCCCCGGCCGAGGACGCGGCGGAGTTCTGGCTCATCACGTACTGGACGGACGAGTCGAGTTTTCGCACGTGGCATCGCAGCCATGAGTTTCGCGGCTCGCACGCGCTCATCCCGAAAGGCCTCAAGCTCGACCCGACTGCGACCGAGCTGCGCGCCTTCCATCACGTCGCCTCATGATTGCCGCACACGCGATCCGCACTCATCTCGAAGACCTCGCACGCGCGATCACCGATCGCCACTTCGCCGCGTTCCCCGAAACCCTCGCGCGCTACGGCGACATCGGCCGCGTCCGTTGTCTCGAAGACGCGCGCTTTCACCTTCGCTACCTCGCCACCGCACTCGATGCGCACAGCGAGACGATGTTCCTCGACTACGTCGGATGGACGAAGATCCTGCTCGCGAAGCGCAACGTGCCCGAGGGCGATCTGATCGAGAACTTGCGCATCGTGGCGATGACCCTGGCCGACATCCTCGGCGCGCAAAGCGACGAAGCCGTCACCACCGTCCACTCCGCGATCGACCGCATCCCTTCGATGACCGCGGACGTCCCGTCGTTCCTCGATCCGCGCGCGCCGTTCTGGCCCGTCGCGACCGCGTACCTCACGGCGCTCCTGCGCGGCAGCCGTCGCGATGCGCAGGAGATCATCATCAAGTCGCTCGACGAAGGGGCGAAGCTGCGCGACATCTACCGTCACGTTTTCGAGCCCACGCAGCAGGAGATTGGCCGGCTCTGGCAGCTCAATCAGATCAGCGTCGCGCAGGAACACTTCTGCACCGCCGCGACGCAGCACATCATGACGCAGCTCTACGGCCGCATCTTTGGCGGCGAGAAGAAGGAGAAACGCGCCGTCGCGATGTGCGTCGGCGGCGAGCTGCACGAAGTCGGACTGCGCATCGTCACCGATCTCCTCGAGCTCGACGGCTGGCAGACCTGGTACCTCGGCGCGAACACGCCGCCCGCCGCAGCCGCACAACTCTGCGTCGAGCAACGCGCCGATGCGTTGCTCATCTCCGCGACACTCCCGCCGCACTTGAGCGAAGTCGCGGAAGTCATCCGTCAGGTGCGCACGCGTCCCGAGCTCGCACGCATGAAAGTCCTCGTCGGTGGCCGGGCGTTCCGCAACGCTCCCGACCTTTGGCGTACGATCGGAGCCGATGCCTACGCCGTCAATGCCGATGAGTGTCTCGCTACCGTCGAGCAGCTCTGACGGCTTCGCGCTCGTTTGTGCACGCGACGGCAGCGTGCGGCGCATCGTCCGCGCGACACTTTCCGGCGTCGACCTGCGCGATCCGTTCTGCGCATCCGTCGACGCGCCGAGTGAAGACGCGTGCGCGACGTTCATCGGCAGCATCGCCCGCGGCGGGTTCGCACGCTCCACTCCCCTGCGCCTCGGCTCGCGCGACGTGCAGTGCTTCGGCTTCTCCGACGGCGACGACCTGCGCATCGTCGGCGTGATCGATCCGATCGCGGGCGCGCCGTTCGCGGAGCTCGTCGGCATCGAAGACGATCCCGCTTTCCTGCGCGTTGCGGAAGAGATTCGCCGTACGCACTCGACGTACGAGTTGTACGAAGAGCTCGCGCGACTCAACAACGAGCTCGTGACCGCGCAACGCGAGCTCGCGCGAACGGTTGCTGAACTGCAGCGCCTCAACGCCTACAAAGACGAGCTGCTCGGCATGGCCGCGCACGACTTGCGCAATCCGCTCAACGCCAACGCGGCCTTCATCACCTTCCTCCTCGACGACTCCGAGTCGATCGGAGACAACAACCTCGTGCTGCTCGAGCGGCTGAAATCGAACAGCGACTACATGCTGCGTCTCGTCGAGAACGTGCTCGACTTCTCCGCGATCCAGTCCGGCAAAGTGCGATTGCAATCGCAGCCGACGCCCCTCGAGGAGCTCGTGATGAATGTGCTGCAGACGATGCGCATCCTCGCGGAGCCGAAAGGCGTCGAGGTGCGTGCGTCGCTCGCGCGATCGCTGCCGACGATGTACATCGATCGCATCAAGATCACGCAGGCGTTGCAGAACCTCGTGTCTAACGCGGTGCAGTATTCGCCGTCGGGCACCGAGGTCGACGTGCGCGTGCGGATCGACGGTGCGGTCGTCGTGTTCGAAGTCGAGGATCACGGCCCGGGCATTCCGGCCACGGAGATGCCGGAGTTGTTCAAACCCTTCACCCGACTCTCGACCGTGAAGCTCGGACGGCAGCGCAGCGTCGGACTCGGACTGGCCATCACCAAGC
>DASVNL010000369.1:0-6087 GCA_036383875.1 Thermoanaerobaculia bacterium | reverse complement strand
TCGATCGAGACCTTCTTGCCGTTGCGCCGAATGAGCTCGCAACAGAGCTTGAACGCAACGCCGACACCGGCGAGCTCCTTGAACGGATACTCGCATCCCGGCTGCTTCGGATTCAACACCGCCGCGGCTTCCGGCAGGTGTCCCGGCGGGAGGTGATGATCGGTGATGATGACGTCGATGCCGCGCTCGATGGCGCGCTGCACCGGCTCGACGCTCGTGATCCCGCAATCGACTGTGATCACGAGCTTTACGTTCCGCTCGGACAACACCCGATCGAGCACTTCCATCTTCAATCCGTACCCGTCGACGAGTCGGTGAGGGACGACGAAGCCGGCATCCGCGCCCAGGGATTTGAGGACGGTTTGCAGCATCACGATCGACGTCACACCGTCGACGTCGTAGTCGCCATAGATGACGATCCCCTCGCCATCGCGAACCGCGCGCGCGATCCGCTCGCACGCATGCGTCATCCCGTGAATCGTCGACGGATCGTGCAGATCGCCAATCTCCGGCGCGACGAACTGCCGATACGCCTCGCCATCCTCAACCCCACGACGCACCAACAACGCGCGCAACTTCTCGTTCGCAATCGGCAGTCGCGTGTTGTCGGGAGGCGGAGGAAGGAGGAGCCAGGAGTCGTGGATCACGGGGTATTAAGGTACTGCACTCGGATCACCCGAACGCGTTCTTACTTCTCGAACACGCCCATCTTCCGAAACTTCTTGTACCTCTCGTCGATGAGCTGCGCGGGCTTGAGCTTCATCAGCTCTTTGATCGCGCGTTCAATGTAGGGGGCGAGCGTTTCGGCGGCGGCGGTGGGATCGCTGTGGGCGCCGCCAGGAGGTTCGGTGACGATCTCGTCGATGATGTTGAGCTTCTTCAAATCCTGCGCGGTGATCTTCATCGCCGCGGCCGCATCGGGTGCGGCGGACGAATTCTTCCAGAGGATCGCAGCGCAACCTTCCGGCGAGATGACCGAGTAGACCGCGTGTTCGAGCATCAGCACGCGATCGCCGACGCCCAATGCGAGCGCGCCGCCGCTGCCGCCTTCGCCGATCACGGACACGATCACCGGCACGGTCAGCGCAGCCATCTCGCGCAGGTTTACCGCGATCGCTTCGGCCTGGCCACGTTCTTCGGCGCCGAGGCCGGGATATGCGCCTTGCGTGTCGACGAAGGTCAGGACCGGGATCTTGAACTTCTCCGCCAGCTTCATCACCCGCAGCGCCTTCCGAAATCCCTCGGGGCGCGGCTGGCCGAAGTTGCGGATCACCTTCTCCTTCGTGTTGCGGCCCTTCTGATGACCGACCACGCACACCGCGTGTCCGCGGAAGCGTCCGAAGCCAGCGACGATCGCGGGATCGTCGCCGAACTTGCGGTCGCCGTGGATCTCTGACCAGTCTTCGATCAGCGCGGCGATGAAGTCGAGCGTGTAAGGCCGCTGCGGATGACGCGCGACGAGCGTCTTCTGCCACGGAGTCAGTTGCGAGTAAATTTCGGAGGAGACTTTGGTAAGCTTCAGCTGGAGCTCGGCGATTTCGGCCTGGGTCGCCGCTTCGGACTCCATCGCTGAGAGCTCTTCGATTCGACGCCTGATCCGGTGGATCGGCTCTTCGAATTGAGTTGGGTCGGCGCTCATGTGGCCGTGACCCTAACAAAGAACGCAGATGCTGGCAACTGAACCGGACGGAACGTCGACGTCGGATCACCCGACCCCCTCGCATTCACTCGAACAGTGGTCTTCGAATGAGTCGATGCGCCACATCCCGACCCAGTCGTGGATGGCGCAGAAGCTCGACCACGACCTGCGCCGCCGCATCGAGCGGCTGTGGCTGCCCTACTCGGATCTCGCCGCAAGCGATCCGCGCCACGCCGCGATGGAAGCGGAGTTCCGCGCGCTCTGCCGCTCACTCGAGCGCGTGTCGCACGTCGCCGTCCGCCATCACCGCGGCGGCATGCATCCGCCCAACGACCTGGGCAGCAAGATCGGCTGGATGATCAGCCACGCCGTCCAAAGCCTCACCAGCGCCGACGCCGACACCTTCGGCCGCCGCATGCCCTTCCAAACCTTCGAACGCTCCAACGCCGAACCACTCTGGGCCGCCATGCTCAGCGTGATCCAGCACGTGCAGAAACTCGTCGAGCTGGTTCGAGACATCGAGCCGGACATCGACGAGAGGATGTATGAGGGGTTGGTTGTTTTGCGGGAGCCGCTTCGTCGGGAACCGATCGCTTAGGCGAATGATGAGTGATGAATGATGAGTGATGAGCTGCGTCGCGAGAGCGGCGCCTCTACGAGATGACGTCATCTCCGCAATCACCGCATTCGCGCTACCGTTCATCACTCATCATTCATCATTCATCACTCGTCGCGCGATCAAAGAATATTGATCGGATCCACATCAATCGCGACCTCCACTCCCTTCCATTTCCTCGGCAGCAGCACCGCTTCGACTGCGCGTCGGAGTGCCGTGCGTTGCGGAGATCGCAAGAGGATTTGGTAGCGCCACACGCCTTTGATTCGCGCGAGCGGTGCGGGCGCGGGACCTTGCACACGAGTGCCGGCTGAGGGTTGGACGGCTTCTTCGAGCATGCGGCCGCATTCGTTGGCGGCGCGTTCGACATCGGTGAGGTTTTCGCCGCGGAAGAGGATCGCGATCATCGACGTGATCGGCGGGTAGTGAAACGTCCGGCGAAACTCGATCTCCGATTCGAAGAACGCTTCGTAGTCGTGACGCGTCGCGTGTTGGATGGCGTAGTGCGTGGGGAACGCGGTCTGGATCAGCACGCGACCGCGCAATTCACCGCGACCGGAACGTCCCGCGACTTGCGTGAGCAGGTAGAACGTTTTCTCGGCGGAGCGGAAATCGGGATAGCCGAGGATCGAGTCGGCGTTGAGGACGCCGGTGAGCGTCACCTTCGGGAAGTGATGTCCTTTGCTCAGCATCTGCGTGCCGATCAGCGCGCGCGTGTCGCCGCGCCGGAAGCGATCGAGGATGCTGACCAGTGATCCCTTGCGGCGCGTCGAATCGCGATCGAGCACATCGACGCTGACGTCCGGAAAATCGCGGCGGAAACGCTCTTCGACTTTCTCCGTGCCGAAGCCGATCGGCTGCAGCACCTCGCCGTGACACAGCGGACAGTTCGCCGGGATCTTCTTGCGCGCGCCGCAGTAGTGACAGATCAGCAGGTTCTCGCGGCGATGCACGGTCATCGTCACGCTGCAGTCCTTGCAGCGAAACTCGTGGCCGCATTCGCGGCACAACAGGTACGGCGCGTAGCCCCGACGATTCATCAGGATGATCGCCTGCTCGCCGGCGTCGAACGTCGCGCGCATCGCATCGCGCAGCGGCTTACTGAAAATCACGAAGCCTTTGTCTTCCTTCTCCGCCTTCTCCTGACGCAGATCGATGATCTCGACTTCGGGCAGCGGCCGCGCCTCGACGCGCTTCGTCATGCGCAGCAGCGTGTACTTGCCACGCGCGGCGTTCTCGCGCGACTCGAGCGACGGTGTCGCGGATCCGAGGACGACGGGGATGCCGCGCAGTTGCGCGCGGACGACGGCGAGGTCGCGCGCGTTGTAGCGCGGCGTCTCTTCCTGCTTGTACGCGCCGTCGCCTTCTTCGTCGACGACGATGATGCCGAGGCGCTGAAACGGGACGAAGAGCGCGGACCGCGGTCCGATCGCGACGTCGACTTCGCCGCGACGCGCGCGCCACCACTGATCGTACCGTTCGCTCGCGGAGAGATTGCTGTGCAAAATCGCGATGCGCTCGCCGAAACGTTCCTTCAGTCGCGATGCGAACACGGGCGTGAGCGAGATCTCGGGGACGAGCAAAATCGCCTGCTCGCCCCGCTTCACCACGTCCCGCATGATCTCGATGTACACCTCGGTTTTTCCGCTGCCCGTCACGCCTTCCAGCAGAAACGGCGCGAACTTCCCGAGCGACGCGCGCACCGCGCCGATCGCCGCGCGTTGTTCTTCCGAGTAACGAATCTCGCCGAGTTGCGCGGCTTCGAGTCCGGCGAGAAATGCATCAAGTGTGTGACGCCGTGCGCGCCGCTCGATCTTCACGACGCCCTTCTTCGACAGTGCGGAAAGCACCGCGGCCGACACGCCGCTCGTCTCGAGCGCACGCACCGACAACTCCCCGCCTCGACTTTGCAGCAACTCGACGGCCGCCTGTTGCTTGGGAGTCAATGCACCAGGATCGGCTTCGAGAATCACGAAGCGGTCGTAGCGCACGCCTTCGGCGTCTTTCAGCCGATCCGCGACTGCGATCACGCCCGCATCGCGTAGACGTTCGACCGTGCCGCGCGAGATTTTCATCTCTTCGAAAATCATCGACACGGGCAACGCGCGTTTCTTCAGTTCGGCGATGAGCGGGAAATCGGATTCGAGGATCTGCTTCTGCGCGAGCGCGACGTCGAGCATCGCGTCGGTCGCGGTGAGGACGGCCTGGCGGCGTCCGCGCGCGGACATGTTCGCGGGCAGCGCGACGCGCAGCATCTCGCCGAACGGCGCGATGTAGTACTCGGCGGCCCAGCGGCAGAGATCGATGATCTCGGGGATCAGCGCAGGCTCGTCGTCATCGAGCACGGCGGTGATCGCACGCATTTTCTTCACGTCTGCCGGCGCTTCGTCTTTCAGTCCGACGACGAAGCCAGTCGTCCGTTTCGTACCAAGCGGCACTTCGACGCGCGAGCCGAGTCGCACGCCGTCGGCGAGCTCGGGCGGCACGCGATACGTGAGCGTTTGATGGAGCGAGACCGGGACAGCGATTTCTGCGAAGGTGCTCAGCATTGGATGACGTTGTGGCGACTGCGACAAGAAGCCTTTGGCAACCAGCGCCGCCGGCCGTGCCGGCTAGAAGGCGATCCCGAGCTCCGCCATCACCTTCTTCATGTCCGCCCACACGTCCTTCTTCGCCGCCGGCGTGCGGAGCAGATACGACGGGTGGAAGGTCGGCATCAGCTTGATGCCGTTGTAGTCGAGCCACTGCCCGCGCACCGACGTGATGCCGTACGCCTTCTCGGTGAGCGACTGCAATCCGAACTTGCCCAGCGCGACGATGACCTTCGGCTGAATGAGCTCGACCTGACGGCGAATGTACGGCCGGCACGCGTCGAGCTCGTCGGGCTCGGGATTGCGATTCTCCGGCGGCCGACACTTGATGACGTTCGCGATGTAAACCTGCTCGCGCGTCAGCTTCATGGCTTTGATGATGTCCGTGAGCAACTGCCCTGCGCGTCCGACGAACGGCTCGCCCTTCAGATCCTCATCGCGACCCGGCGCCTCACCGATGAACATGAGATCCGCATTCGGATTGCCGACGCCGAAGACGACATTCGTGCGCGTGCCCGCGAGGCGGCAGAGAGTGCATTGGTGGGCTTCGGCGGAGAGGGCGAGCCAGTCTTCGTTGCCGGTTGCCGGTTGTCGGTTGTCGGTGGACACGAACAGCGGCTCGTTGGATTCGACCGGCTCGACGACGGCTGGTGCGGTTGCGACGGTTCCACTGCCAACCGCCAACTGCCAACCGCCAACCGAAAGATCCAAATGCGTGAACCCGAGCTCCCGCAACAACGTCAGTTCCCGAACGACGTCCTCATTCATGCGGTCGGATTATGGTCTAATCTCTGGCGGGTCCAAACGTCCGGAAGGAGAATTCAAAGATGAAGAAGTTTGCGCAGCTCACGCTGTCCGCGTTGCTGTTGTGTGCGCTTACCGCGCCAGCATTCGCCGATAAAGCGACGGTCAAGGTCATCAATCAGAGCAAGTGGGAGATTCACCACATTTTCCTCTCGTCATCCGACGATCAGCACTGGGGTGAAGATCAGCTCGAGGACGAGATTCTCGCCAAGGGCGACTCGCTCCTGCTGCACGGCATCCCGTGCGACACGTACGACATCAAAGTCGTCGACGAAGACGGCGACGAGTGCATCATCGAGCAGGTCGAGCTTTGCGGCGACGACTCGTACTGGAAGATCACGGACAAAGATCTTCTCGAGTGCGAGGGCTACGAATAGTTCGCCTCACGTCGGGCACGCCTCATGGGCGTGCTCGACTCACTTCGCGGTGAACCGAGC
>DASVNL010000368.1:0-6709 GCA_036383875.1 Thermoanaerobaculia bacterium | reverse complement strand
GACGTGCGCACGCTGATCCTCGTGCATGACAAGCGGCTGCTCTCAGTGCTTTCCGATCCGGCGATCATGCGCGATCACGTGGATGACGAAACGGCCGCGCTGCTCGCGCGGCACATCATCGCGACGCGGCCTGCGTCCGATCGCGACACGCACGATCAAGCGCGTGCGCATCCGGAACAGTGGGTACTGAAGCCGAGCAGCGGCGGCCGCGGCGTCGACGTGCGCATCGGACACGAGACGCCGCGCGACGAGTGGGACGCGCGACTGCGCGAGCACGCACACGAAGACACGCTGCAGCAGTTCGTCGCACAGAAGCGCTTTCCGATCGTGCATCTCGACGGCGGCGAGCTGCGCGAGTCGCCGATGAACGTCGTCGGACTGCTGCTGTGTTTCGAACAGCACGTGTTCGGTCCGGGGATCTTTCGCGCGGGGACGGGGAGTGTGATCAACGTGCATCAACAGCGCGGCGAAGTGCTGCCGTGCGTCGAACGTTAAACGCGCGTATCGACGATACGCCGCACTTTGCGCGACGTCGGTGTGCGCTCGAGCTCTTCGCTCTTCATCGTGCGAATCGACAGCATGCAGTCTTCGCCGAAGATCGCGCCGACTTTCGATTCAAGCGCGCGCTGACGCTCGGCGTCCCATCCCGAAGGCGGCACGACGCGGATCTCGAGACGGTCGCGGAGCGATTGCGCGTCGCACGAGAGATGGAGTTGGTAGTCGGTGACTTCATCGAACACCGGCGCGACCGCGGGCAGGTTGAAGTAGCTGCCGTCGAGCGTGAACGAGCCGGCCTCGCGCCCGACGAACTGGAACACGCCGTGCTCGATCATTCGAGCGCGATCGCCCATGCGATAGCGCAGCACCGGCACGCGACGGCGCAGCAGGTTCGTCACGACCATCACGCCAACGCCGTGCTCGTCGCGGTCGACGATCTCGATGTGCAGCATGCGCGGGTCGTAGTGGAACACGTCGGGATCGTCGTCCGCTTTGCGATACGCCCACACGCCCGTCTCCGCCGAGCCGTAAGCGGACACGAGGACATCGGTCTCGAACGCGTCGGCGAACAGTTTGCGTTGCGCGGGCCGTACGGCTTCGCCCGCGGCGAGGATGCGTTGCACGGGCAGGCGTTGTCCGGAGTCCTGCAGATAGCGCGCGAGCTGCGCGATGCGTCCCGGCTCGCCGATGATCATGTTCGCGTGGAACGCGCGTGCGACGTCGACGGCAACGTTGTCGGTGGCGGTCGATTCGACGGGCAGCGAGGTCGCGCCGATCTGTTCGCAGTAGTCGGTGAAGATTTCCATCGATCGATACATCAGTCGCCCGGCAAAGAGGTTGAGCGCGATGACGTCCGGCGTGATGACTCCGGCTTCGGCGAGCATCGACGCGAACCAGCGGCGCTGTTCGCGGTTGTCTTCGATGCCGACGGGGAAGCAGAGATACGACTGCGCGCTGCTGCCACCCGACGGACTGAGATAAAGACCGTGCAGATTTGCGGGGTTGGCGTAGAACACGCGCAGCGCGGCGTCGAGCGATTGTTTGTCGAGGATCGGGATGTCTTCGAAGACGTCGCCGATCTCGCGGCCCGCGTACAGCGGATGCACGCGCGCCAGCGCCACCACCTCATCGCGGGTCATGACATCCATAGTGCCATGACTACCGCGATAAACCGAGCTGGACGATGCGCTGAATCAGCTCCGGATACGCGATGCCGGCCTTGCGCGCGGCCGATGCGAGTTCCTCCGCGCGCGCGATGTCAGGGTTCGGATTGGCTTCGAGAAAGTACAGCGTGTCGTTCGCGTCGAGTCGATAGTCGACGCGCGTGTAGCCGCTGAGATCGAGGATGCGCGCGACGTTCTTCGTCGTCGCGACGATGTGCTTCGTCAGCTCGCCGGACAGCTCCGCGGGCACTTGATAGATGCTGTGTTTTCGCTGATACGCGCGATTGTGTTTCGCGTGCGCGGTCGCGATTCCGTAGGCGCCGGGAGCGAGCTCGCGAAACTGCAACTCCCACACGGGGAGCACGTCGAGCTTCGTGTTGCCGATCACGCCGACGTTCAACTCGCGGCCGGCGATGTATTGCTCTGCGATCGCGTCGGTGCCGTTGCGTTCGTGAATGAACGCGACGCGCTCGCGCAGTTTCGCGTCGGTGTCGACGACGGACTTTTGTGAAATGCCGAGCGATGCCTCGCAGGTGAGGCCTTTCACGATCAGCGGATAGGTGAGATCGCGCGGGATCTGAATGCGCTGCTTGCGCGGGAAGACTTCGAAGTGCGGCACGGTGATGCCGTGAAAGGCGAGGAGCTTCTTCGACATCGCCTTGTCGCGCGCGAGCATCAGACCGCGCGGATGGCAGCCGGTGTACGGCACCTGCATCAATTCGAGAAAGCTGACGAGGTGATAGTCGAAGTCCTGGCGGCCGAGGAACTCTTCGAGAAGATTGAAGACGAGGTGGGGGTGCCAGTGGAGGATGAGGTCGCGCAGCGGCTCGATGTCATCGGCGATACCGATCGCGCGGACTTCGTGGCCGAGCTCGCGCAACGTCGACACCACGTCGTACTCGGTTTTGCATTCGTACCACTGTTGTTCGCTGAGCCCCTCGATGGAGTCGGGCGGGAGCATCGACGGGTGGACCAGCGCGATCACGCGCAGCTTTTTCATAACGCAAACGAGTTGCGTCTGCGGAGATGCACGTCCATGGTCTTCACGGTGAGCAGGATCGCGAACTCCATCTTCAGCCGCCGCTCCGGACCTGTCGCGCGCAGCTTCAATTCGCGGCTGCGGCCGATCATGTCGTGGAGCACCTGGTCACGAGTGTACTGATAGTCGCCCGTCCAGTTGGAGACGAGTTTGCGGATCTCGGTGCGATTGCGGCGGAGGAAGTGCGAGGCCAGCTCGCGATGGCGATGCTTCGGATCGTCGGAGAAGAGACGCCGCAGTTCGTCGTCGAACATGCCTGGAAAGCTCGCGTCGTAGCGACTGTGTTTGTCCGCGTAGTACTCGCGCAACGTCATGTCGTTCGTGTCGATCGCGTCGACGCGACGCTTGTTGCGACGCTTCGGCGTCTTGCCGCGCAGCTCCTCGAGGATCGTGTTCACGAGCTCGAGTTTCTCGAGCGCGGGCCAGCGCGCGTACTGCCTGCGCCACGTGTTGCCGCGCGCGCCGAGAATCACGGCGAAGGTTTCGGCGAAGTCTTCGTGCGGATGCGCCTGCGCGTAATACAGGCGCAGATGCTGGACGTAGCGACGGCTCGCGGGATTCGGCGTGTACTGCTGCGGATAGCGCTTCCGCCAGCGTCCGAACTGCGCCGTCACGCGCGGGTCCTTGCCGATCGCATACGCGTTGTCGAGCACGTGTCCGGTCTCGTGGCGCAGGATCTTCATCATCTCCGCGCGCGTGCTTCCTTCGACGTCGCGCATCTGTTTGCGCTCGAGCTTCATGAGTCGCGGATGCGCGAGATAGAACGGAATGCCGATGCCCGGCACGCCCCGCGGCGTGAACCACTGCGTCGCGAGCCACGCGTGCGGACGCAGCGGCAACTCGCGTCGCGCCAGCTCGCCGTACAACGCCCCGAGACACTCCTCGATCCACGTCCCGTCGATCGTCACGTTGAGATCGCGCAGGCGGATGTCGAGGAGCTCCGCGTCGGGAAGGGTTTCCCACTCCGTGCTCATCAACGGAAAAGGAGTGGCGAGAACCCTGCCAATCCGGCGTTATGGCGTGGTCAGGTGTTCGTAGATGCGGAAGAGTCGCCACGACGACCAGAAGATCAGCGTCGCGATCGTGATGCCCGCTGCGACGCCGATGTTGATCGACGCGCCGTTTGCGAGGATTGCCGTGAAGGCCGCCGTGATGTCGCGGAACTGGAGCGCGATCATGATCACGACGGCGAGGGAGATTGGGACGACCGGCTCGGCGAGGATTTGTGCGAGGGCGTTGGTCTTTGGCTTCGCGTGGATGCTGCGCATCACGGCGTCGTTGAAGTTCGCGGGCAGCGTGACGGGTGTGACGATCGCGAGGGCGCGATCGAGCTCGAGTGCGGCCTGCAGTTCGCGATTGCACGAGACGCACGTGCGTGCATGTGCGTCGTCGAGATTTCCCTGATCGAGTCGCGTGCGAAATTCGTTGCAGGTCATCGTTGCCTTTCCGTGCGCAGCCACGCTTCGCGCAGTGCGGCGCGCGCGCGACTGAGATGCGTCTTCACCGTATTCTCGGGCATGCCGAGGGTGGCGGCGATTTCTTCGACGGGTGTTTCTTCCCAATAGAACAAGGTGACGACCGCGCGTTGTGCCGCACTGAGTGTGCGCATCAGCGACTCGAGACGGCGGACGAGCAGGACGTCGCGCGGTTCGTGCGTTGCGAATGGAAGTGTCGCATTCGCGGTATCGAGATCGTCTTCGCGATCGCGACGCGCTTTCAGTTGCGATGCGCGATCGAATGCGTTGCGCGCGACGATGCGATGCATCCACGTGCCGAACGCGGAGTCGGCGCGAAATTGTCCGAGCGCGTGCCACGCGCGCACGAAGGCTTGCTGCACGACGTCTTCGGCATCCTGTCGCGATCGCGTGATGCGCAGGGCAATGGCGAATGCGCGATCGCGATGCGTGTCCATCAGCAGGCGGAACGCGTCTTCGTCGCCGCAGCGCGCTCGCAGAATGGCGAGGCGTTCGATTTCGCCGGCGTCTTCGGTCGCGGCCGAGGTCATCGACGATTGGACCGCGGCTACGCGCATTCGGGTTTCAACATCTCGATGATCAAGTACGTGAAACCCGGTGAGGAGTTAGAGCGGTCCAATCGCACATGGACAGCGTGCTTGCAACCTTCTTCATCTTCGGCACACCGGCGATCGCCATCATCGGCGGGATCGTCGCCGGCATCGTCAAAACCCGCGGGCAGCATCGGATCATCGAGATGGCGCAGCGCGAGCGCATCGCGGCGATCGAGCGAGGCTTGCAGGTCAGCGAGCTGGCGCCGCTGCCGACCGGTCCCTCTGCGCGGCAACTCGGGCTGGTTCGCGCGCAGGGGATGTTCATCGGCGGTCTGCTCACCAGCGCGTTGGGCGTCGGGCTGTTGTTCGCGTTGAGGCTGATGCCGGAGGGCATGGGACGCGAGGCCTGGCCGATCGGATTCGTGCCGGTGTTCATCGGTCTGGCGTTGCTGCTCGCGGGGCGCGTCGTGCGCAAGGGCGTCGAAGGTCCGGCCTTCGACGCGTGACGCCATGCTGCAGTCACTGCTCTGGATGGCGCTGCAGATCGCGTCGGCGTCCGCCATCTCGCCGGAGTTGTTGAGCGATCCGCGCGTGCTGAGCTTCTGCCGCGTGCTCGCGACGAACGCGATTGCGGATCGCAGTCGCGAGCACGGCGCGTTCGTCGTGCGGACGTCGGACGACGTGTTGTATTTCGTCGTGTGGCCGCCGAGCGGGGAGCGCGACATGTTGCGCTGGAGCGGTCGCTTTCCCGACGGGACGATCGCGATTCTGCACACGCACGAGGCGTACGTGCCCCACGCGTCGAAGCTCGACATGCGCGCGGCGCGCAGTGCGCGCGTGCCGGTCTACGTCATCACGCGCAACACCATCACCAAGACGACGGGTGCGCCGTCGGAGGTGGTGATGGGGGCGGAGTGGATGAAGAAGAAGTGAGTGATCGCGGCGTCAGGGGTTCGGCGACGCATCGGGCTTCTGCGGCGTCAGTTCGCGCCACTCCCGGCCGACCAGGATCCAGGTCCGACCGGAAGTCTGCTCGATGCGGGTCGCTCCAAAGCCGTCGGAGCGAGTCGCCATCACGACCTGGTAGCGTCCTGGTGGCGGAGTCGCCGACTCGCTGAGCTCGACCAGGGCATCCTCTTCCAGCATCCAGGATTGTCCGCTGCGACGGTCCCAACGGATCCCATACCAATCGGTCCCGCCCTCGCTCACCGCAACCGCGTAGCGCTCGCGATCGATGTTCTGCATCTGCGAGCAGCCGCCGAGGAGAGACGCCATCGCGACGACCAGCAACAACTTTCGCATGCGTCGAGAGTAAATGGCCTCGCGGGCTTTGCGCAATACGACGCCGCTCTATTCGAGCGGCGTCGCGAACTGCGTGCTTGGGTCGTTGGTCGTGTTGTCGGTGGTCGAGCCGTAGATGAACGCGCTGCCACTTGTCACGTCGAACGTGATCGTTTCACCGCCCGTGAGGACGTAGCCGTCGAGGATCGCGGCGGATGAGACTTGCGAGAAGAACGTGCGCTCGTAGTTCTTCGACGCCGTCTTCACGATCTCGCCGTCTTTGTTGCGGACGGTGATCGTGATGTTCGCGCCCTGATCGAGTGCGCGCACGCCGACGTTGAAGCGGAATCGCGCGACGTCGGACGGCGCGAGCAGCACGCCGGTCACGCCGGGACGCAACGCCGCTTCGGGCGCGAACGCTTGCTGCGTGAAGCCGGTGGTGCCGGCGGCGCCGCCGTCGTTGAAGACGCGGGCGAGTGCGATTGGAAGATCGGACGAAGCATCGGCGACGAGGTCGACGCTGCCGAGTCCACTCGGCAGTCCCATCGCGGGGAGGAGGTCATCGTACGCGAGCGTCTTGCCGGGGCTGAGCGTGTAGTTCAGCGACGGATCGGATGCGTTGCCTGCGACTCCGGCCGTGTGGAAGACGAGCTTTCCGGAGAGCGGGACATCGTGAGAGTTGTAGAGCTGGACCGACGTCCGGAAGTACGAACCGAAGTT
>DASVNL010000367.1:0-3977 GCA_036383875.1 Thermoanaerobaculia bacterium | reverse complement strand
GCGCAGATCTTCCCGTTCTTCACCGGCAACGGCACGATCAATCTCTCGAGCGGGACGATCACGCTGAGCGGCGGCGGCCAGAACCTTGGCACCGTCAACTTCACGAGCGCGTCGAACAAAATCATCGTCGACAACACGACGCTGACCATCAACACGTCGCCGGCGATCACAGGCAACGGCTATCTGACGATCAACGGCGGTAGCGGACGTCTGCAACTCCTCGCGCCGCTGACCCTCGAGAACATCGAGTTGCTGCAAGGTCAGATCGATAGCGGAAACCTCACCGTCAACACGACGCTGGTTTGGAAGTCGGGCACGATGCTCGGCCCGGGCACGACCACGCTCTTCACCGCGACCCTCGACCATTCCGCGCCGACCGGCACGACGCTGCTCGACGGACGCACGCTGACGCTGGATGGCAGCACGTTCAACTACGCCGCAAACGGCTTCGGCCTCACGCTGCGCAACGGCTCGACGATCAACAACAACAGCGGCTCGCTGTTCGACAGTCTCGATGCTGGCAACGTCCTGAGTGGCGGCACCGGTCCGAACACGATCAGCAACGCCACCGGCGCGACGCTGCGAAAGAGCGGCGGTACCGGCGGTACGCGACTCGACGTCGTCGTCGCGAACGCGGGCGGCACGATCGCGTCGCAAGTCAGCGGGCAGTCGCTGATCATCAACGGCGGCGGCACGATGACGAGCGGCACGCTGACAACCAATGCCGGCGCGCTCCTCGACATCTTCGGCGGCACGTTCACGCACACCGGCGGCCTCATCACCGGCAGCGGCGCTGTGCGGATCCTCGGCAGCGGAACGCTGCAGTTCAACGCCAGCGCCGTGGCCTCGACGACGATTCAGCTCGAGACCGGCGGCACGCTGGACGTCGCGAACACCTTCATCCTCGCCGTCGACAACGTGAACTGGCTCGGCGGCACCGTGCAGGGCGGCGGACAAACACGCACGCTCGCCGGTGTGATCTCGAACATCGCGCCGACGACGCTCGCGAGCGGCCATCTCTTCGAAACGCTCGGCACGTTCGACTACTCCGCGGACACCACGAACTACCTCACGAACTCCGGCACGTTCCTGGTCGGCAACGCGGGCGGCATTCTCCGCTTCACCACGAACGGACGCTTCGCCGGCAGCGGCACGCTGCGCAATCGCAACATCATTCGCAAGACCGGCGGCACCGGCGTCTCGATCGTCGACTCGTCGCTCGACTCGAACACCGACTCGATCGAGCTCGCGACCGCGGGCACGATCCGATTCACCGGGGGCGGCACGATCACCGACACGGTGCTCGACACCGGCAGCGGCACGTTCGATTTCTCCGCGGGCACGATGTCCGTGAACGGCACGTCGACGATCAGCGGCACCGGCACGATCCAGATCAGCGGCGCGACCGTGAACTTCGACAGCGCCGTCACCGCTCCGAATCTTCAGTTCACCGCGGGTGCGCTCGGCGGCTCGGGTGCGTTCCACATCGGCGGCGGCAAGTGGGTCGGCGGCGACATGAACGCCACCGGCACGACGTTCGTCAACAGCGGCGCGAGCTTCGAGCTCTCGACGGCCACGCCGAAAAAGCTGCGCCGCAACTTCGTCAACAACGGAACCGTGTTCACGCAGAACCTGCCCGCGTCGATGACGTTCGAGAACGGCGCGACGATGACGAACAACAACCTCGTCGAGCTGGGTGAGAACACGAACTTCTTCTGCAACTGCACGCCGACCGCGACGTTCGTCAACGCCGCTGGTGCCACGCTGCATCAGTTCAACGCCGCGGGGACGAGCAACTACCTGACGAAGTTCGACAACGCCGGCACCGTCGATCTCGACACCGGCATCCTCTTCCTCCTCAACGGCGGCACGCACACCGGCGCGTTCACGCCCGGCCCGAACACGTACATGGCGTTCAACGGCGGCACGCACACGATGTCCGCCGCGACGTCGATCACGGGCGGCGGCGCAGTCGGCTTCAACGCGACGTCGAGCACGTTCGACGGCACGTTGTCGATCAGCGGCCCGACCGCGCTGCTCGTCGTCGATGGCGGCGCGACGTTCAACAGCGCGACGACGATCTCGACGACGGCGATGGAGATACGCTCCGGTACCGTAGGCGGCAGCGCGAACATCGACGTCACCGGCAACTTGTTCCCCAGCAGTTGGCTCAACGGCACGATCACCGGCACCGGCGCATTCACGATCGGACCGGGCACGCCGTTCGACTTCAGCGCGACGACCGGAAGCATCATTCTCGACGGCCGCACGATCACGAACAACGGCACGATCACCTACACGACCGCATCGAATCCGCTCGCGCTGACGAACAACGCGTCGATTCAAAACGCGGGCACGTTCTCCGTGCAGACCGACACCGCGATCAACGCCGGCATCGGCGCGAACACGATCATCAACAGCGGCACATTCAAGAAGATCACGGCGACCGGCAACACGCTCATCTCCGCCGCGACCACGAACACGAACATCGCGAACTTCAGCACCGGTATGACGACGTTCAACGGCGGCTACACGCAGAACGCCGGCACGACCACGATCGCCAGCGGCGCGACTCTCGCCTCGCCGCTTACGATCAATCTCAACGGCGGCACACTCACCGGCACCGGCATCGTCGCCGCCGACTTGAACAACGACGGGACCGTCGCGCCGGGCATGAGCCCCGGCCTGCTGCAGATCAACGGCGACTACGCGCAGTCCGCGAGCGGCATTCTCAACATCGAGATCGCCGGCGTGAATCCGGGCGTAACGTACGACCAACTGGGCGTCAGCGGCACCGCAACGCTCAACGGCACGCTCAACGCGAGCTACATCGGCGGCTTCGTTCCAACCGACGGCAACACGTTCGACGTCCTCACGTTCGCATCGAGCACCGGCACGTTCTCGACCGAGAATCTCCCTTCATTCGCGTCCGGCGGCACCACGACGTCGAGCTACCTCCCGTCCTCGTATCGATTGACCGCAGTCGTCACGCAAGCCGATCTCGCAATCGCGCAAACCTCATCCGGCACGACGCTGCACGGTCAGAACGCGACGTTCACCGTGACGGTCACGAACAATGGTCCCGACTCGACGGGCGGCGTCTCCGTCACCGACAGTTACAGCGGAGGCACGCTCGTCTCGGCGACGAGCACGATCGGCAGTTGCGTGACCACGACGCCGATCGTCTGCACGATCGGAACGTTGACGAGCGGCCAGAGCGCGACGATCACGATCGTCATCAACGGCGCGACGGTCGGCACGATCACGAACAGCGCGAGCGTCACCGGCACGGAGTTCGATCCGAACAACGGCAACAACGCGACCGGCACGTCGAGCGTGAACGTCGTCGCAGCCGCCGACCTCGACGTCGCGATCAATGAGTCCGCTGATCCGGTCAGCGCGGGCGCGTCGATGAACTACGTCGTCACGATCGTGAACTTCGGACCCGACAACGCGGCGTCGTTCAGTCTCGCGCTGTCGATGACGAACGGCTCGATCGTGAGCACGAGCAGCGCGTCGCTTTCGTGCAGCGGCTCGGGCGCGAGCGCGACGTGCAGCGCGGCCTCGCTCAACGTCGGCACGCACTCCGTGACCGTCAACGTTACCGCGCCGCTCAGCAGCAACTTCGTGTCGCTCACCGCGACCGGCTCGTCCGCGACAGCCGATCCGTCGAGCGCGAACAACTCGCAGACCGAATTCACGAGCGTCGACACGCTCGCCGATCTCTCGATCACGAAAACTGGCCCGGCCACGCTCACCGCGGGCGGCAGCGTGACGTACACGATCAAGGTGAAGAACATCGGCCCCGCGACCGCGACGAACGTCATCGTCAGCGATCCGACGCCGAACCGCCTCTCCTTCGACTCGAACAGCGGCGATTGCGCCACCGCCTTCCCCTGCAACCTCGGCACGCTCTCCGTCAATCAGACGAAGACGATCTTCGCGACGTACGACGTCAACGCGGGCACCGAGGGACA
>DASVNL010000366.1:0-1518 GCA_036383875.1 Thermoanaerobaculia bacterium | reverse complement strand
TGGAGCCTCGCTGGTCGCGCGAAAAGATCGAGAAGAATCTCTTTGCCACGGTCGACCCCGCGGAAGCGGCGATGACGAGCCTCGACCCCCTGTCGATCATGATGTATCCGATCAAGAAAGCCTGGACGCTCAATGGCTTCTCCACCGGCTTGAACACCGGTCTGTCGAAGATCGACATCGCATTCATCCGAAACGTCTACTCGCCGGGAAACTGACATGGCCGTTGATGATCGAGGAATCGTAGTCGGGATCAGCACGTATCCGGATTTCTCTCCGCTGGACGGACCGGAGCACGACGCCCAGGAGTTCTACGACTGGCTGACGTCTCCTTCCGGCGGTGACGTCCCCGCGACTCGTGTGGACAGGATTGTGAGCTCGGACTTTCAGCCGCCGGCACCGGCACCCGCGGTGCGATTGCCTGCATACGAGGTGGCACAGGCATTCGATAGGATTCAGGCAGACGCTTTTGGCCCAAAGTTGATCCCGAGGAGATTAGGACGGAGGCTATACGTGTACGCAGCCGGACATGGCGCCGCGTTGCCCCCGGTGGCAGATCCGGAGCGGAGCGACGCGGCGTTACTTCTGGCCGACGCGAACTACGGCAACCCGACTCACGTGTTGACGAAGATTCGCGCGCTGTACTTCCTGAATGCCGGGATCTTCGACGAAATCGTCGTGTTTATGGACTGCTGCCGCCAGCCCTTCAGCGTGGCTCCGAGCTATCCCACGTATCTCAATGCGAACGCAATCGAAGTCCTGGAAAACGAACGGCGAACCTTTTTCGCATTCGCCACGAAGTGGGGACTGACCGCGCGGGAAAAGACATTCAACGGCGTGACGCGCGGCGTCTTCACCACGGCGTTGATCAAAGGCCTCAAGGGAGCGGCTGCGAATCCGGACGGAACGATTACCAGCAACAGTCTGCGGAACTACCTGCTGTTGCGCATGAAGGACCTGCTCACGGAGGCCGAGCAGCAGGATCCCGAGATTCCGAAGCGACCGGATGTCCCCCCACCAGCCGTCGATCTCGTATTCACGACCGTCCCGCCGCCGCGCGTGACGGTCACGATCACCTTTCCGCCCAATGCCGCGAATCAGTTGATCCGCGTCCGCGGGGAGGGCTTCAAAGTCGTGGCGAGCGGTCACCCCCCCCTCGGGGTTCCATGGGTAGTCCCCGTCAAGTTGGCGCGCGGGAACTACCTCGTGGAAATCCTCGCACTCAACCTCGAGCAGACCTTCAACTTGAACGGTGACGAAGGGACACTCAATGTCAGCCTCTGATGACGGCACCCTCGAGTACGGCCGCGTCGTGGTCGAACTGCGCTGTGAGTATCCCGGCGCCGAGGTCCTGCTGATCGATGGCCAGTTGAAGCTCGTTGGTCGCGCGCTGCAAACGCTTCGCGTCGCGGTTCCGCCGGGTGTCTACACCTGTCGCGTACTCATCGGCGAGGCATTGCGGGACGAGCGAATCATCGTCCGCCCGGATCAGCAGTTCAGTCGCGAACTGCAGCCCCCACG
>DASVNL010000365.1:0-3228 GCA_036383875.1 Thermoanaerobaculia bacterium | reverse complement strand
GATTGCGCATCGGGGACCTCCTCGATCGGTTGTTTGGGGAAAGGGGCGGGGCGACCGCAGGCGATCGTAGACGGAAACGGATGAACCCGGTTCCATTGTTAGTGCCTTCCGTTTCCGCACCCTTCCCGCGAGGTTGCGAGGATGGCAACCCGCGAATATGGAAAGAAGGCGGCGAGGCTTCGGGAGACGACGGATAATCCGCCGCCAGTGAGGTCGGTTCCGTTCCTGCTGCTTTCCGTCGCGACGTCGCTGGCGCTGCTCGTCGTGGACGTGCGCGCGGAGGCGAGCTTCGACGCGCCGAAGCGTCTCGTCGCGATGCTCGGAATCGCCGCGGCGATGGTCGCCCTGGCGTTCGTGAACGAGAGCGCCTCACGTCCGTGGACGCGCGCGCAGAAGACGATCGCGATCTGCGCCGGACTCGCGCTCGCGTTGATCGCAATCTCCGCGTGGATCTCGCCGCATCGCGTGGTCGCGCTGGACACGCTGCGTCCGATGGTCGTGTTCGCGATGATCCCGCTGCTGTGCGCCGCGGAGGAGCGCGCGTGGCGCTGGATGTCGAACGCGTTTCTGATCGGCGCGGGTGTGAACGCGGTCGTCGCGATCACGCAGCAGTTGCAGATCGCACAGCCGTTTCAGTACGGCGCGGGCGGAGGTCGCGGCAACGTGTCCGCGATGATCGGCAACTCCGGCGTGATCGGGCTCGTCAGCGCGATCGCGATCCTGCTGCTCGTGCCGCGTCTCACGCGACGCGCGTACGGGATGTGGGCGCTGCTCGCGCTGCTGCTCGCGACGATGGTGATCAATCGCAGTCTCTCGCCGTTCCTCGTGCTCGCCGCCGGCTTGCTCGTGTACCTGCCGGAGATGTCAAAGCGCGGACCGCTCGCCGCCGCGGTGCTCGTGTTCACGTTCGCCGCCTCCGACACGATCCATCTCGTCGACAGGCTGCTCTCCTACCGCCTCGGGCCATGGAAAGCCGCCCTCACCATGTCCGCCGAACGTCCGCTCTTCGGCTTCGGCCCCGGCACGTACGGCGCCGAATACGCACGCCACGCCGACACGCAGTTCCCGAATCCGCATCTCCTCGGATCGTTCGCACAAGCGCACAACGATTACCTGCAAGCGCTCGCCGAATTCGGCATCCCCGCGACGCTGCTGCTCATCGCGACGCTCGTGTTGCTCATGCGCTCCGCGAGTCGCGACGTCGCGCTGCTCTCGATTCTTTTCGCCGGCGCAGTCGCGGCGTTGACGTGGTTTCCGCTGCAGCGTCCCGAGACGGCGATGATTCTGCTCGCCGCCGCCGGACGCGCGTGGAGGAACGCATGAAGCGCGCGCTGCTCGCGATCGCGATCGTCGCGCTGACGCTGCCCGAGCTCGCGCGCTACGCAGGCGAGCGTCGCTTGCGACTCGTCGAGGCGACGCTCACGGCCATCGCGACGCACGCGAAAGATCCGGCGCCTTTGCTTCGTCGCCTCAGCGGCGACGCGGAAGCGACGCGCACGTATCCCGGCGACTGGCGTCCGCTCGTCGCCGCAGGCCGCTCGAGTTTTCTCGCCGGCGACTACGCGCAATCCGCCGCGCTTTTCGAACGCGCCAACTCCCTCGGCGAGCGTCCCGAAATCGACATCAACCTCGGCCTCGCGCTGTTGAAACTCGGCGAGGCCGATCGCGCTGAAACGCTGTTCGCGCGTGCGTCCGCGTTGAGTCCCAAACTCGCGCCCGAGATCGTGGAGCTCCGCAAGCGATACACTTCGTCGCGATGATCACGATCACGATCGAAGATCGCGTCAAGGCGCTCGTCAATGCGGACCGCACCGAGGCGCTGAAAACCATCGGCCTTTTCCTCACGGAGCTCGAGAAGGGTACGGTCCGCGCGGCCGTGCGCGACGAGGACGGCGTCTGGCAGGTGCAGCCGTGGGTGAAGGAAGGCATTCTGGCCGCGTTCAAGTTCGGCAACCTCGCCGAGTTCGCGTCCGGCTCGCTCTCGTTCATCGACAAGGACACGATCCCCGCGCGCAAGTTCAAAGTGCCGGACGGCGTTCGCATCGTGCCCGGCGGCTCGTCGATTCGTCGCGGCGCGTTCGTGTCGAAGGGCGTCGTGATGATGCCGCCCGCGTTCGTGAACGTCGGCGCGTACGTCGATGAAGGAACGATGATCGACTCGCACGCGCTGGTCGGATCATGCGCGCAGATCGGCAAACGCGTGCATCTCTCCGCGGGCGCGCAGATCGGCGGCGTGCTCGAGCCGATCGGCAACGTGCCAGTCGTCATCGAAGATGACGTGATCGTCGGCGGCAACAGCGGCATCTACGAAGGCACGATCGTGCGCGGCCGCGCAGTGATCGGCGCGGGCGTCGTGCTCACGGGCTCGACGCCGGTCTACGACGTCGTCCGCGGCCAGGTCTATCGCCGCACGGCCGATCGCTCGCTCGAGATTCCGTTCGGCGCAGTCGTGATTCCGGGCGCACGTCCGATGAAAGGCGCATTCGCCGAACAACACGGCCTGCACCTCGCGACGCCGATGATCGTGAAGTACCGCGACGAGAAGACCGACTCGTCGACTGCTTTGGAAGAGGCCTTGCGGTAAGTCTCGGGTCTGCCAGTTAATCCTGAGCGAAGCCGAAGGATCAACGGAGCCTCCGCGTCGCAAGCCTCAGGCATCGCTGAGGCTCCGTTGATCCTTCGACTGCGCTCAGGATCGACTATTGAATTTCTCTAAGAATCGCCCGCAACCGCTCCAACGACACCTCCCCGACCGGCGCGAGCGGCGCGCGCACCGTGTCAAAAGGAATCACGCCCATCATCTTCAACACGGCCTTAGCCGGTCCGGGGTTGGACTCGATGAAGTTGCCGGTCATGAGCGGCAAGAGCCGATTGTGAATCGCGATGCTGCGTTCGTCGACGAGTTGGCGCATGAGGCGTGGGACTTCGTTGCTTGCGACGGAGATCACGCCGTCGGCGCCGGCGCCTAGCAAGGGCAGCGTCCACGCGTCGTCGCCGCTCAAGACGAGGAAGCCGTCGGCGCGATCGCGGAGGATCGTGAGGATCTGCTCCATGTTCGCGGAGGCTTCCTTCACGCCGATGATGTTCGGGATTTCGCGGGCCATGCGCAGCGTCGTTTCCGCGGTCATGTTCAGGCCCGTGCGACTTGGGACGTTGTACATGATCATCGGGAAGCCCGACTTCTTCTTCTCGATCGCCTCGGCCTGCGCGCCGAAGTGGCGCAGCAGA
>DASVNL010000364.1:0-6629 GCA_036383875.1 Thermoanaerobaculia bacterium | reverse complement strand
CTGGAAGTCGAGCTGCTGCGCACCGGCGATGCCGGCTGCAAGAGCCACGTTGAGCGATCCCGAAACCGTGGCGTAGGGATCCGACGCCGGCAGCGGGAAGGTGTTGCCGTTCGGGAAGCTCACGCCCGGGGTCGAGCTGGTGACCGTGGCAACCGTGTTGACCAGCACCGAGGTGCCGATGTTCTTGATCGAGACGGTGAGTTTGCCGGTGTCGCCGCTGTCGAGCACACCGTCGTTGTCGCACGAGGCGACGCTGTCGTTGAGGCTCTGGTTGACGAACACGATTTCCGGAACGGCGTCGAAGCTCTCGACGACGCCCGCGTGATTTCCCGAATAGCGGTCCGGCGCGACGGCATAGAGGCCGGCGCCGCGCTTGGCGAACGCGCTCCAGAACAGCGCGTAGTCGGTGATGTCGGTCGCGTAGGCGGCCGCAAGGACGGCGTCACGCGCTTCGAGGAAGGTCGGCGAGGACGGCGTCATCGCCAGGGAGGCGACGAGATACTGCTTCATCCGATCCTGCGCCTGCGAGAACGTCAGACGCGGCATCGCGCCCTGCGTGTCGCGAAGAAGGGCCGCGTAGCACTCCCACAGCATCGTCGTCCAGACTTCGCCGGCGTTGTGCACTTCGGAGTTTGGAACCAGAGGGTTCCACGCGATCGGCGGGCCGGCCGGTGCGGATTGACCGTCCATGATGTGACGGAAGGTGAGCGCGTTGTAGTTGACCATGTCCGTCGAGTACGGCGTGCGACGGATGCCGAGGTAGTAGCCGTGATTGGCCGTGCCGTCGTACGGCACGCCGCTGGTCGCGTACGTCGCCAGCGAGTAGACGCCACCCCACGTCGCGTTGCTCGGCGTGGTGGTGTCGTTCTCACGAACGGTGAGGAGCATGGCCAGGAAGTCGCCCCAGCCTTCGCCCATCGATCCGCCCTGCTGGTTGATGAGACCGGAGGCGTTGCCGATGAGGCGGTTGCTGATGAAGTGACCCCACTCGTGGAAGACGATCTGGTTGTCGAGCGAGCCGTCGCGATCGGCCTTGCGAAGCAGGCGGGCCGTGACGGTGTTCGGAACTGCAAGCTGCGCTTTGATCGGCGCGGCGGCGTTCCAGGAAATCACGCCGATCGGCTTGGTGTGAGTCGCGTTGAAGCCGGTGATGTTCGCGACGCTGTTCGCGGTGGACGGCGGCGGCGGGTTCTGCGAGTACACCATCAGCGCAGCAGCTGCGGACGTCGCGTGGATGCGGGCGACGCGCGTCGAGAACGCGCAGTTTGTGCCGTCGGTGTTGTCGAAGTCGAACATCGCGATCTTGCCCGCGAGGGCCGCGGCGTTCGTGATCGTGCAGGTCGTCGGACCGGCGGTGAACGTCGCGATGACGATGTCCGAGGTGATGTCGAAGTTGCGGATGCCCGTCTGCGAAACGCCCAGACGGAGCTTGGAGGCGATTCCCGCCGGAGCCTGCACGTCGAGCGTGTTGGCCAGGTTCGGGAAGTTGTACATGCGCATGCGCGAACGCTGACCGTCCGCGGGAGTGAGCATGTTGGCGTTGTTGAAGCTCTGGAAGTCGCCGGACTGCGCCTTCATGTCGTCGGCTTCGAGACCGCCGCGGCCGAAGTTGAGCTTCTGACCGTTTCTCGCCGCCTCGTTGAAGCCGGCGTCGTAGAACCAGTCATGCAGGAAGTTGATGTTGTAGAACAGCTGCGTGATCGAGCCCGAGCGCGCGGAGGCGCTGTAGGAGTCGACGTCCGGGGCGTGGTTGTGCAGGAACTGATCGACACCGGTGATCTGCGCGCGGTGGTCGCCGTTCGGCGGATCGGTCGGCGTGGTGGTGATGGGGTTGCCGAGACCGTCCGGGCTGAAGATGTTGACGAAGGCGTCGACGTTGTTGCCGTTCGTCTCCGTCGCGCCCGGCGCGAGCCACGGGTCGTTCATGCTGAACGGGAAGTTCGGAAGGGTGACGTCCTGCGTCGGGACGAACGGATGCTGCGCACCGTCCGGCGTCGGAACGACCTTCGGATGAACGCCGTTTCCTGCAGGCGTGTCATACGGAATGCCGGTGACGGGATCTGCCCACACGCGGTAGGTGAAACCGCCCGCGGGGAGAGCGCCGGCTTCTTTTCCGTTCACCGCTTCGCTGATCAGGTTCTTGCGGAACAGGATCGCGCCGTCGGTGGCGGAGATGACATACGCGTAGGCGCTGTCTTCGACGCTGCCGATGTGCGCGTCCGTGAGCACGGGCGACGAGATGGCCTCGACGTAGTAGGCCGGGACCAGGCCGTCCTGAAGGTGGAACCACACCTTCTTCATGCGAACCGGCTCGACCGACACACCCGCGTCACCAGACACGTTGTAGAACTCGTATCCGTCGCGCGAGAACGCTGCGGTGAGCTGGCCGACGCTGAAGTTCCGCGCCGTCGAATCCTGCAGGGCGTTCACCGCGGCGTTGCGCGGCTGCACGTCCCAGGTCGACCGGCCCGGAATCGCGGAAGGCGTGGTCTGGCTAGTGATGTAGCCGGTGAGAGCAATCGGCTCGAGCCCCTGCGTCATGACGACGTTCAGCTCTTCGCGGAAGACCTCGATACCGGCCACGGACTGCATGAACTTCACGATGACCGGGCCGCGTCCCGTGTTGAACACGGTCGAGACCACGGCGCTTTTCACGTCGGTCGGCGTGAGGTTGTACAGATGTGCCGCCGCGCTGAGATGTCCGCGCGCGGCCGCGACCTCGCGGCGCTCGGGTCCGTTGGAGATCGGGCCGCCGGCGAGATTTGCTTCCTGGCTCAGCCACAGGAACGAAGGCACGCCAAGGCGCGGCTCCGCGTGGATCCGGGAACCATCTTTGAGAAGGTCGCCGGCTTTCTGAGCGAGATCAGCATTTGTGTTCGGAAGTTGCTTGCCCGCACCAAAGGCATCGATGTTCGGCAGATTTCTGCCAAACGCGCTGCCCGCGAGCAAGAATAGGGCAACAGCCACAGCGAAACGCTTGTGCAATGTCATTCCTGATCCTCGACACGAAAAATGGGTGAATTTTTGGACGGTGGACGAGACGATTCTTTTTGGAAACGGCGGATAGTAGGCGATATTGGTAACAAACCGCAAGATAATTATTCGCAGTTGCGCTCGCTTGCGACCAAAGCGAACGGCTGCTTGACTTTGAATCCGCCCGCCCCCTATGTTCCCCGACGCCCTATGACCGTCCATTCCGACTCCGTCGTGGTGGTTTCCCGCGACCAGATGGCCTCCGACATCGGCGGCGAAACCGTCATCCTCGGCATGAAAGCCGGCCGCTACTACGGCCTCGACGCAGTCGGCGTCCGCGTCTGGCAACTCATCCAGAGCCCGGCGGTCGTTTCCGACGTCACGAAGACTCTCGTGGCCGAGTACGACGTCGACGCGGAGCGTTGCGAGTCCGACGTGTTGCGCCTCCTCGACTCGATGGCCGCGGCAGGACTCGTCGAAGTCCGGTCATGAGCGGTTTCGCCGGCGTCATTCGCCTCGACGGCCGGCCGGTAGACGTCGAAACCGTGGCGCGACTCTCGGCTGCCGTTGCGCATCGCGGCCCCGACGCGAGCGATGCCTGGAGCGCTGACGGCGCAGCGGTCGTGCACGCGATGCTGCGCACCACACCCGAATCGGTGAACGAAACGCAGCCGCTCGTCGATCGCGAGCTCGTGATCGTCGCCGACGTGCGGCTCGACAATCGCGACGACCTGCAGCGCGAGCTTGCGATCGATCGGAGCGCCACCGACGCCGCTTACATCGTCGGGGCGTTCCGCAAGTGGGGACGCGAGTGCGTTCGTCGTCTCGAAGGTGACTTTTCGTTCGCGATCTGGAATCGCGACGAACGAACGCTCTTCTGCGGTCGTGATGCATTCGGCGTGAAGCCGTTCGTCTACGCGTTCGTCCCAGGAAGGCTCTTCGCGTTCGGCAGCGAAGTGCGCGGTGTGCTCGCGAATCCGGACGTGCCGCGCGATCTCGACGAGTCGCGCATCGCCGCGTTCCTCGTGATGTATTTCGAAGAGAAGACGCGGACCTTTCATCAGTCGGTGAAGCGTTTACCCGGCGGTTCGACGCTGACGCTCGAGCGCGGCCAAATCGCCACGACGACTTACTGGATTCCGCGCGACGTTCCACCGCTGCGACTTCGCGGCGGCGATGCGGAGTACGCCGAGGGATTTCTCGAACACTTTGCGCGTGCGGTTCGTGACTGTTCGCGCGCGACGTCGCCGTCGGCGATTGGCGCGATGCTGAGCGGCGGCCTCGACTCATCGTCGATCGTCTGTCTTGCACGCGATCAACGTGCGGCAGCCGGTGCGCCGCCGCTGCCAGTGTTCTCGTGGATCTTCTCGGATGTCATGGACGCGGACGAGCGCGAGTATCAGAAAGCGGTCATCGGCGCAGGCGGCGTCGTCCCCATCACGCTCGACTCCGCGAACGTCGACACGTCGCCGTGGGCCGATGTCGACGGACTGCTGCCGGATGGTCCCGTCTACGCGCCGAATTTCTATCTGAACAGCGTGGCTGCGAAGCAAGCGCGCTCGATGGGCATTCGGATTTTGCTCGATGGCCTTGGCGGAGACAGCACGATCTCGCGCGGCACGGGGCGATTCATGGAGTTGCTCCTGCGCGGACGCATCCCGACCCTCATTCACGAGTTGCGCAGCCTTCGTGCGCGTCGCGGGACTCGCGAGCCGCTCGTCTTACTCGCGGCGCAACACATCGTCGCGCCGGTCGCGCCGCTTGCGCTCGTGCGAGTCGGACGGTTGTTGCGCGGACGAGCGGTCGATCCTGCGATGGAGATGCTTGCTCCGCGCATGGTGCGACTGCTCGGGCGAATCGACTGGCGGCTGCGCGGATTCACGTCGACGCGCCAGGAACATCTGCAGCAGTTCGAGTCGCCGATGATCGCTGAGGGGCTGGAGTTGTTCGATCGCGTGATGGCGCACTTCGGGGTCGAGGGACGTTATCCGTTCTTCGATCGCCGTCTCGCTGAGTATTGTTTGTCGCTGCCGGCGGATCAGAAATTCGCGGACGGCTACACGCGCATCGTCGCCAGGCGCGCGATGGAAGGCAGCCTGCCGCCGAAGGTCCAATGGCGAGCCGGCAAAGGCGCGCCGGGATTGCACATCCTCAAAATGATGCGCGATTCGCGAACGGCGCTCGACGACGCATTCGAGCGTCGCGCGCCGGCGCTCGAGCCGTATGTTTCGATGCCGAAGTTGCGTGCGGCGTATGCGCGGCTTCTCGGCGGCGGGAGATTCGACCTCGTGAGCGGTGTTCGACTCTGGAATGCAGCCGTCCTCGCGCGCTGGCTCTCGCAAAACAGGAACCTCTTGCCTGTGCCTGAGTTCGAAGCTAATATCCACGAACTTTCGACCGATTAGGAGACCGCGATGGATCACACCAACCACGCTTCGCAGGAAGCCGTCACGGAGCGCAAGGCCTACGAAACGCCGACCCTTACCGATTTCGGATCGGTCGCCGAGATTACGCAAGGCGCGTCTGGCGTAGCTGCGACTGACTCCGGCGTCTACTCGTAAGAGCTGACGTCTCGCGTCTCCCGGGTGATCGCACACGGGAGACGCACGCGGGTCATTTCTTCGACGCCGCGTACATCGCCGAGGCTCCTCGAAATGAGTTGAGCGCGGCCGTTCCTCCCCACTCATAGCCAGCAGACTCGAATAGGTGGCGGTACTCCGTCTCCGTTCGCTCCCGTCCGCCCGTCAACAACAGCATCTGCAGGTCGAGCGAATACGGATCCGTCAGCGCCGCGGATTCGCTTGCTCTCGTCTCCGCGCGCTCGGGCAGCGGGACTTCGACAATTACGACACTCGAGCGTTCACCGTCGCGACAAGCACGCAGGATCTGCGTCGCGCGCTCGTCATCCCAGTCGTGAAGGATCCACGACAAGAGATGAACGTCACCAGGCGGAACACGTTCGAAGAAGTCGCCGGCAATGAGGTCGCACCGGCTCTCCATGCCCGCGGCCCGCACGACCTCACGCGCGACTTCCAACATTGCCGGACGCTCGAACAGAACGCCATGCAGATGCGGGAGCGCACGCAGGATCGCGATGAGAATCGCGCCGTTGCCGCCGCCGACGTCGACGATCGTTTTTGCGTCGCGGATGCAGTCGAGGCGTGCGAGTGCGTCGCCGAGGCCGGCGACGCTGCTGCTCATTCGCGCGCCGAACTCGGCGTCGTTGCCGCGTGCGTTCATTCGCTCGAAATACGTTTGCGAGTGAACGTCAGCGTACGGCGTCGATCCCGTCTCAACGGCGGGGAGGAGTCGCGATGCGATGTCCCAAAGACCTTCACCCGCGCGCAACGCGCTTGGGCGCAGCGATCGCGGATGTGCGGTTTGCAAATGTTCCGCGGGGCGATTCAATGCGAAGCGCTGATCGTCGAGTTGAACGAACACGCCGATGGAAACGAGATAGCGGAGCACGCGGAGCAGCGTCGGCGCGTGGACGTTCGCGCGTTGCGCGAGATCGCCGGCGTGACGCGGGCCGAGGGCGAGGTGATCGGCGATGCCGAGCTTCGCGGCGACGTAGATGGCCTGCGTGCGGATCGCGCCGCCGATGAGCTGACGCAGTGCCGACTCGGCAGAGGGATCGAAGAACTCACGCAGGTCCG
>DASVNL010000363.1:0-10231 GCA_036383875.1 Thermoanaerobaculia bacterium | reverse complement strand
TGCGATCGCACTCGCGGCCTCGGCGCTCATCCTTTGGTTCTTCGGACGCTTCGACGGTCAGGCGCTCGACGTCATCGTGGCGGAGATCGTGGTGCTTGGATTGCCCGCAACCTTAGGCGCGTCCGCGGGACGCCTGCTGATGCAATCATGACCAAGCCGAAAAAGAATGTTCTCGAGTGGAGCGTGTTCCTCGCGAGCGCCGCGCTCGTCCTCACCACCCTCGGCTATCTGATCTGGAGCGCCGTGGCGCGCGACAACCGTCCGCCCGATCTCCACATCTACACCGGTACGCCGATCCTCAACGCGCGCGGCGACGCGTGGCGCGTTCCGATCGTCGTGCGCAACGTCGGCGACAAGACGGCGGAGGCCGTCGCGATCGAGGTGACGCTGGAGCAGGGTGGGAAGGAAGTAGAGGACGCGACCGTCGACATCACGTTCGTGCCGCGCCACTCCGAGCGCGAGGCATGGGCGACGTTCCGGCGGGATCCGCGCACGTGCACCGTGCGCACGCGCGCCGCGGGCTACGCAGAGCCGTAGCGGAATCGCGCGCGGTGTTCGCGTCGTTCCGGTACGCGATGCCTCCGATCTCGCGCCCGCCGATCTCAACCGTCCTCTGGCGTGGCTGGCGTCGTCGCTGTCCGCGATGCGGCGAGGGAAAGCTCTTCGAAAAGTGGCTCGCGATGCACGAGCGCTGTTCGTCCTGCAACCTGCTGTTCCTGCGCAATCAGGGCGATCTCTGGTTCTTCATGATCATCACGGACCGCGTGCCGATTCTGGTCGGCATCGCGCTGCTCTACTTCGGCCTCGGCCCGCGCGGCTGGATGACGACCGGCGCGTTCTTCATCATGATGGCCGTGCCCGTAATCGCGACGCTGCCGCAGCGTCAGGGGCTCGCGCTCGCATGCGATTTCCTTGTCCGCGTGCACATGCCCGATCCGTCCGACGAGATTCACCAGGTCACGACCCGGTAACAAGAGCCCGCCTCGGAAACACTTTCTCGCACGCAGACGTAGTGACAGGGCGATGCATCGCCGCACCGCCTTCGCCGTCGTCGCACTCGTCCTCGCTTCGCTGAACACACTCGACGCATCGCCGCGACGTCGCACCGTGCGCACGCCGTCGTCGTGGACGCTGCCGTGCACGCAAGTCGAAGGCTTTCCCGCAGTCGCGGTGAGCACGGACGCGGGCGCGAGTCTCCTGCCGCATGTCGATCCGCAGGAGCCCGGACTGCAGATTCACACGTTCGGCCTCGCCTCCGCGGGCAGTGCGGAGAAGCTCATCGCCGTCACGGGTCGCATTCCGATCACGTCGAACGACGGCGGATGCTCGTGGACGTTCGACGGTCGCATCCAGTTCCCCGATCACGGCTATCGACTCGCGCCGGCGGGCACGCTCGGCACATTCGCGTGGACGATCTATCGTCCTGAGCTCTTCTTCATCGGCGATGAAATCGTGCAGCGCGCCGCGCCGATGCAGTTGCCGATCAACATCGACGTCGACGCGAACGCGCCGCAGCAACTCGCAGCCGCGGACGATCAAGGCGTGATCTGGTGGTCCGACGACGCAGCCGCCACGTGGCAAGTCCACGCGCAAGCTCCGGCGCGTGCGCCGCTCTACGCGCTCGAGTTTTCGCCGCGTGGTCGCAAGCACGCGATCGCCGCGGGACTCGCGGACGGCACGCACGTGACGTTTGACGGCGGCGCGACATGGACGCGCTCCACTGGCGTCGAAGGTCTGAACGTCTTCACGATCGCGTTCTCACCCGTGCAGCCCGACGTGGTCTGGGCCGTCGCGGCGAACCCGAAAGTCGAAGGGACGGAGCGTCGTGGGATCTACCACTCGCGCGACGGCGGGCTGTCGTTCCACAAGATCCTCACCGCGAGCGCTGAGATCCCGATGAAGAACGGCTTCACAATCGCGCCGTCACCGGCGAATGCGTATCGTTTGTACTTCGCGCTTCCCGGCACGACGCTGTACGTCATCGATGATGAAGGGACGCTGCTCCAGCGCACGGACGTTCCGGGCTTGCGCGACTTCGACTCGATCGTCTTCTCGCCGGCGAATCCGCGCGTGATGTACTTCGGCTTGAAGATCAGCGACATGACCGCCGAGTAACGGTCGCGCCGGGTAGCGCGCGATCTGCGTTGCAGACATACTGCGCCCGCGTGAAGTCATTCTCCCTGCCCCTCGGATTTCTGAAGCGCGAGCCGCTGCTGCTCGTGCGCTTCGCGTTCTCCTCCCTCGGCCGCTCCGGCGCCACCGCGATCACGATCCTCCTGATCCGCGACTTCCTCTCCGCCGTCCTCAACGCGCACGACATGAGCGCGCTCTGGAAGGTCGTCGGGTTTCTCTTCGTCGCGCATCTCGTCTCCGCATTCTTGAACTACGACGCGCGCATTGCGGAGCAGCGCATCGTCACGGTCGTCGAGCTCGGGACGATGGACCGGCTCATCCGCCACATCCTCAGCCTCTCCGTCGGCTTCTACGATCGCCGCACGCACGGCGATCTGATGACCGCGGTTCGTCAGGACGTCGGCAACGTGCGGCTCATCGCGATGTCCGCCGCGACGATGTGCATCGAGGCGATTCTCGCTCTCGGCCTGATGGCCGCGGCGATCAGCCTCAGCCCCGCGCTCGCATTCTGGGCGTTCTTCGTCATTCCGATCGCCGTGCTGCCGATCGCTGTCATCGCGCGCAAAACCGTAGTGCGCTCGCTCGCGATTCGCCAGAAGAGCGTCGCCGTCTTCGACATCCTTCATCAACTGCTGAACGGCATCCGCATCATCAAGATCTACGAGGCGGAAGGACCGCAGGCGGGACGGATGATGGAGCGCGCGCAGACGTACTTCGACGAGTTGATGGACATGGAGAAAGTTCGCGCGTGGGCGAAGGTCGCGCTCGAATCACTGTCCGGCGTGAGCATCGTCGCGGTCATCATCGTCGGCGGATTTCAGGTGCTGTCCGGCACGGTCGGGTGGCCGGAGTTGCTCGCGTTCCTGATGGCCGCGCGCGCCGTGCAAGGTCCGCTGCACAACATCAACACGGCGTTCATGGACATCCAGCGCAATCACGCGAGCCTCGCGCACGTCGACGCGCTGCTGCGCGAGCAGCCCGACGTCCGCGATCTGCCGGATGCGAAGCCGATGACGCAGGCGCCGTCGAAGATCACCGCGCGCGATCTCGGATTCACGATCAACGGCAACACGGTGTTGCAGGGCGTGTCGTTCGAGGTGCGCGCGGGCGAGATTCTCGGCGTCGTTGGACCGTCGGGCTCGGGCAAGTCGACGCTGCTGAATCTGATCGCGCGTTTTTACGATCCCACCGAGGGCGCGGTGTTGTTCGACGGCGAAGATCTGCGCAACATTCGGCTCACGGATCTGCACGACAAGATGGCGATGGTCACGCAGGATCCGTTTCTCTTCACCGCGTCGATTCGCGACAACATCCGGCTGGGCAAGCCATCCGCGAGTGACGCCGATGTGGAAGCAGCCGCGCGCGACGCCGAGATTCACGACGACGTGATGACGATGCCCGAGGGGTACGAGACGATCGTTGGACACGGTGGACGTCCGTTGTCGCGAGGAGAAGCGCAGCGCGTGAACATCGCCCGCGCGATTCTCAAGAACGCGCCGATCCTGCTGCTCGACGAAGCGACGTCGAGTCTCGACTCGTACGCCGAGGCGCGCGTGCAGCGTGCGCTGGACCGGTTGGTTGAGGGCCGGCTCGCGATCTCGATCGCGCATCGACTGTCGACGCTGCGCAATGCGACGCGCATCCTCGTGATCGAGAACGGCGTCGCGGTCGGAATCGGACCGCACGCCGAGTTACTCGAACGGAGCTCGGCGTACCGGCGTTTGTGGGAATCGCAGACGATGGACGAAGTCGCGCGCGTGTGACGCGTTACGTGCGCTTGCGCGATTTCGGCGCGCTCTCTTCGAACAACATCGGTGCTTTTCTGCCGCCCGCGCCGATCGTCTCGACGAACGAGTCGAGCATCTCCGCGAACGCCTTGCGCTCGCGCGGCGGCATCGCGGCGATCGCGCTGAGGATCTTCTGCTGCGCGGGAGGAGGCGAGCGGCGGATGACGGCGCGGCCTTTCGGCGTGAGTCGCAGCTCGACGTGGCGGCGATCGTTCTTGCGCGCGGTGCGCGAGACGTAACCGGCCTCGACGAGACGGCCAACGACGACCGACGCGGAGCTCTGATCGGTCGCGGTCTTGTCAGCGAGCTCGTTCAGCGAGAGCACGTCGTCAGTGTCGAGCGCGTGCAGCACGAACATCTGCGCGGCGCTGATGCCGTACTTGGACTGTGCTTCGCGATCGAACAGACGAAGTGAGCGAACGAGGAGGCGGATCGAGTCGAGGATGCGCTTCCCCTCGGCCTCCGCAGTCGTAGGTTTAGTGCGCGTCGCCATAAGAACGGCGCATTCTCGCACAACCCTCGCGACGACAACCTGATCGTTGGATGAGCGTAAAACTGCCGGGCGACGACTGGACGTGAGTGTCAGTCGAAGGAGCCTCGCGAAGCTCCAGCCGCCGCCCGGCATGGGTGGGCGCTTTTTGGTTGCTGCGGTTAGGTGCCTGGTAGGTACAGGCGATGGTAAAGAACGATAAGCGTGATCACCGCAACTGTGGTCACGTACCCCCTCCTTCTGGCCTTGCGGCCGGTTCGTAGGGGGGCCCCTTGTTGTGGGGAGTGTCGGCAGTCGCGGAAACCTTAGAGACGAGTTGCGAGGCCGGCTGAATGGGGTGAAATCACGAACTTAGAGCAGATGGAAAGCGGCGAAGGTGTTTGGAATCGCGAGGCGAAAGCCGCGCTGCGGAAGCGGCTCAAGCATCAGCGGTGACGTGCGCGGTGATGAACGCCGTCGCGACGACGCACGTCACGCAGCGCGGCCGCTACAGCGGTGGCGGGACGAACTGCGCGTTGCGCTGGTCGGGGCGGGATTCGAGGAAGTCGCGCACGTGGCGGACGAGTTGCGGGGTTGCGTTGCCGGCGTCGAAGGACTCGCGCAGGAACGCGAGGGCGGTGAGGGCGCTGCCGGTCATGCCGACCGACGTGAAGTTCGTGACGAGCGACGCGGCGAGGGCGGCGGCTTCCGCGACGCGCGACGGTGTGCCGCTCGCGAGGAGCGCTTCGACGAGGTCGAGGGTGACGAGTGCGGCGTCGCTGCGCATGCCGAGGCGGTCGAACTCGTCGCGGACTTCGCGGAGGCGGGCCATGCCGTCTTCGATGTTCCCCGCTGCGATGCGCAGCGAGCCGAGGTTCCAGCGCGTGCGCACGCGGTCGATCTCGATGCCGAGCGCTTCGAAGAGCGACAGCGCGCGTCCGAAGTACGACTCCGCAGATTCGAGATCGTGCAGGCGAAGCTGGCAGTTCGCGATGTTGCCGTACAACTGCGCGAGTGTGCGCGGCTGGCCGATCTCCTTCGTCGTCTCGATGAGTGAGATGAACAGATCGCGCGCGTCGCGATAGCGATTGCGATCGAACAGCACGCCTGCCTCGATCATCTTCGCGTGCACATAGCGTTCGTCCTCGCCGAACTGGCGGAACACGCGCGCGCTGCGACGCACGAGTCGCAGTCCCTCGTCGAGTCGTTCGAGCTCGACGAAGATCACGCCGCGCAGATAGTCCGCGAGTGCGAGCGAGTACGCCGCGACAGGCGAGTGCGTGAAGGCGCGCGATGCGATGTCGAGCGCGTCGAGTGCTTCGGTGTGACGGCCGAGGTGGCGGAGCACGTTCGCGCGTTCGAGCCATCCCCAGCCGCGCAGCTCGTCGATCACCGGACTGGGATACGTTTCGTGCGAGAGCTGCTCGCCGATCGCGATCGCCGCGTCGGCGATGTAGAGCGCGTGCATCGGCTGGCGATCGCGCAACGTGCGCGATTCCGCGCAGAGTCGCCGCACGATTCCCGCCGTGCGCATCTCCGGCATCGCGGCGATGTGTGCGCGCCGGAACGCTGCCGGACTGCTCACGTAGGGCGCGAGTGCGGCCTCCGCGTCGGCGTCTTCTGATTCGAGCAAGTCCGCAAGCGCGCGCACCGACTCGGGCGGATCGTCCGCGTTCACCGCGCTCCACACCGCTTCACTCGACAACGCCGCCTCGAACGCACGAAGCTCTTCGAGCACTGCGCGGCACGCCGCGCAGATCAGCAGGTGCGTCTCGAGCTCGCTCCGCCGCGGGAACGATTCGGGATCGTCCAGGTACTCCTGCAGCACAGCTTCGTCGTAGTGGACGTTCACCGCTTACCGTCCTTCTGCCGTTCGCGATACGCCTCACGCACGCGCTTGCGGCACGTGTGGAGGATTTGCATGACGTTGTTCGTGGTCGTGCCGAAATGTTCGGCGATCTCCGCAGCCGAGTATCCCTCCGTGTAAAACAGCCGCAGTGCCTCGCGGCATCGGCCGTCGATCTGCTTCAACGCCGCGACGATCGTAACGCGATCGACGATGCGATTCTCGAGCTCCGGCGACGCGGGATCGGCGTATTCGCTGAAGTCCGGCGGGAACTGCGACGTGCGCGCAGCGGCGCGCCAGTACGCGCGACTCGCATGACACACCGCGCCGATCAGCCACTTGCGCGGCAGTCGGATGAACTGCCTGCGAATCATGAACGCCGTGAAGACTTCGTTGACCAGCGCTTCCGCATCCGCGACCGGGATGTTGAATTTGTACGCAGCGATGTCTTTGAGCAATCCGAAATGCTCTCGGTAGGCGTCTTCGACAGCGACGCCGTGATTCGGAGGCGAATCCGGCGGATCACCGTTCGGACGCATCTCCATCAGTATATCGGTACGCGAGTCAGCTACACTCCGCCGCGATGCATTGGATCGCCGGCGACGTCGGTGGAACGAAGGTGCTGCTGCGCTGCGTGTCGCCGGATGGCAGGACCGTAGCCGAAGAGCGCTACGAGAGCTCGGCATACGCGACGTTCGACGCGCTCTTGCGCGATTTCCTGACGCGCGCGCCGACGGACATCGAGGCCGCCTGTTTCGCCGTCGCCGGTCCGGTCTTCGGGAAGCGCGCGGAGATCACGAACCTCGGCTGGACACTCGACGAATCGGCGCTTTCGAAGGCGTTCTCGATTCCGCACGTCTCGCTGATCAACGACTTCTACGCGGTCGCGCTCGGCGTGCCGCTGTTGCACGAGACGGATCTGCTGGCGCTGCATCACGGCCAGCGTGATCGCACCGCCCCGATCGGCATCCTCGGCGCCGGCACCGGCCTCGGCGAAGCGATCGTGACCGTCCATCACGGCGAGTTCCACGTGATCCCCACGGAAGGCGGACACGGCGACTTCGCGCCGCAGGATGAAGAACAGGCGCGGCTCTTCGTGCATCTCCATCAACGTTACGGCCACGTGAGCTGGGAACGCCTCGTCTCCGGCATGGGCCTCGTCAACATCTTTACCTTTCTCGGCGGACCCGAAATCACGCCCGCGGAGATCGCGGACCTCGCGACGGCGGGCGATCCGCGCGCGTCGCACACGTTCGAGATCTTCGTCGACCTCTACGGTGCCGAGGCCGGCAACCTCGCGTTGCGCGTGCTCGCGCGCGGCGGCATCTTCCTCGCGGGTGGCATCGCGGCGAAGAACGTCGCCTGGTTCACCGACGGCCGATTCGTCGAGGCGTTTCTGCGCAAGGGGCGCTTCCGCTCGCTGATGGACACGATTCCGGTCGACCTGATCGTGAATGAAGAGGTCGGATTGATCGGCGCCGTCGAAGGTGCGCGCCGCAGTATTGGAGCGGAGGGCTCTTAGCCCTCCGGCGCGATTCGGCGGGCTGAGAGCCCGCCGCGCCACTCCGCGAGGAATCGCGGTCCGTCCGCACCGGTTGAGCCGGTCGCGAATCTTCGAAGGAGTTTCAAAACGCATGGGTCTTTCTGTCGGTATCGTCGGGCTGCCGAACGTTGGTAAGTCGACGATCTTCAACGCACTCACCGCCGCAGGCGCGCAGAGCGCGAACTATCCTTTCTGCACGATCGAGCCGAACGTCGGGATCGTCCCGGTGTCCGATCCGCGCCTCGTGAAAATCGCGGAGCTCGCCTCGAGCAAGCAGATCATCTTCACCGACCTCAAAGTCGTCGACATCGCCGGCCTCGTGCGCGGAGCGAGCAAAGGCGAAGGCCTCGGCAATCAGTTCCTCGCGAACATCCGCGAGACGGACGCGATCCTGCACGTCGTGCGCTGCTTCGAAGATCCGAACGTCGTGCACGTCGAAGGGTCCGTTGATCCCGAGCGCGACATCGAAGTGATCGAGACCGAGCTGCTGCTCTCCGACCTCGAGGCGCTGACGAAGCGCAACGACCGCGTCGGGCGGCTCGCGCGCGTCGGACAGAAGGAGTATTTCGCGCAGGCCGAGGCGCTGACGAAGGCGCTGGCGGCGGTCGAGAAGGGGACGGCGCTGCGTGCGGCCGGACTCTCCGACGAAGAACGCGAACTGCTCGCGGACCTCAATCTCATCACGATGAAGCCGGTGCTCTACGTCGCGAACGTCGCCGAGGGTGACCTTGGGAACGACACGCCGCTGCTGCAGAAAGTGAAGAAAGTCGCGGCGGAGAAGGGCGGCGAGATCGTCGTCATCTGCGGCGAGCTCGAAGCCCAGATCTCGCAACTCGCGGCCGATGAGCGCGGCGAGTTCCTCAAAGACATGGGCCTCGACGAGCCCGGCCTCGACGTTCTCGTTCGGGCGGCATACAAACTGCTCAACCTCGAGACGTACTTCACGGCGGGTCCGAAAGAAGCGCGCGCGTGGACGATTCATCGCGGCTGGAAAGCACCTCAGGCCGCGGGCGTCATTCACAGCGACTTCGAGCGCGGGTTCATTCGCGCGGAAACGATCGCCTTCGAGGACTTCATCGCCTGCAACGGCGAGCAGGGTGCGAAGGCGGCGGGCAAGATGCGCAGCGAGGGAAAAGAATACGAGGTGAAGGACGGCGACGTCATTCTCTTCCGATTTAATGTTTGAGATCCCATCTGAAGAAGGGCTGCCGATCCGCGGCGATCTCGATGTTCCGGAGCGCGCGTGTGCGCTGGCCATCGTCATCCACGGATTCAAGGGATTCAAAGACTGGGGTTTCTTTCCCTGGCTCGCACAGCGGCTGACCGCGCAACGCATCGCGGTCTGCCGCTTCAACATGTCGCGCTCCGGGATCGGTGACGATCCGGAGTCGTTCGATCGCCTCGACCTCTTCGAAGACGACACGTACTCGCGACAACTCGCGGACCTGCGCACGGTCATCGCGTACGCGCAGTCGCAGGTGCCTGATCTCCCGACGCATCTCCTCGGCCATTCGCGCGGCGGCGGCATCGCGCTCCTCGGCGCGGCAGACGTTCCGAATCTTCGCGGCGTGATTGCATGGAGTCCCATCTCTTCCGTCGACCGGTGGGACGACGCGATGAAGCGCGACTGGCGCGCGCGCGGCTTCATCGACAACGTGAATACGCGCACGCAGCAGAACATGCGCATGTCGACGGCGATCCTCGACGACTACGACGCGAACGCCGAGCGACTGAACGTGCTCGCATCGGCGGAAGCGCTCGCCGTGCCGTTGCTCGTTCTTCATGGCGGTCGCGACGAGAGCGTGGCACCCGAGGAGGGGCGGCGGATCGCGGCGTCGGCGACGGATGCGTCGGTGTCGATCATTCAGCGCGCGAGCCACACGTATAACGCCATTCATCCGCTCATTCACGTGCCGTTCGAGCTGCAGCTCGCGGCGGAGTTGAGCGCGCGTTTCATCGAGGCCAACAGTCGCGATTTGCGACGTTGACGCATCGCCGGATCGGTGGATGAACGCAGCGCCGGAAGCGCTGCTAGAATGAATCGGGTCATCGTCCAAATCTGAGTCACACCTTAACCGGAGCGCGTCCATGGAGCTGATCGGCCGGCGATTCGGACACATCCGTGTCACTGACGTTGTCGGTCAGGGCGGCATGGGCGATGTCTACGCGGCGTACGACGAAAAACTCGAGCGCAAAGTCGCGCTCAAAGTTCTGAACGCGGACCAGCGCCTCGACGGCGAGGCGCGCGAGCGGCTCCTGCGCGAGGCCCGCGCGCTGTCGAAGCTCGATCACGCGCACATCTGCCGCATCTACGACTACATCGAGAACGAAGACGTCGACCTGCTCGTGCTCGAGTACATCGACGGGCAGACGCTGTACGACGCGGCGACGGACAAGATGACGCGCCGCGAGCGGCTGCGCATCGCGACGGCGATCGCCGAGGTGCTGGTGAC
>DASVNL010000362.1:0-7237 GCA_036383875.1 Thermoanaerobaculia bacterium | reverse complement strand
TGCGCTGAGCGCGTCATCGGTGCTGTCGAAGAGTCGCGCCTGGTGCGCGATCGGCGCGACCATCAAGTGGCCGTTGGTGTAGGGGTAACGGTTGAGCATCACCAGCGCGTTCGCGCCGCGATACAGCGTCAGCGTCTCCCGCCGGTTCTCCGAGCTCGCCGCGATGCAGAAGATGCATCCCGTTGGCTGCTCGCTTTTCGGAGACGTCAAGTAGGGATACCTCCAGGGGGTGAACAGGATTTCCATCGCCGGCTACTCGGCCGCCGCTTCGGTCTCCCCACCCTCTCCAAGCGTCGTGTTGATCAGCTCCTTCAGCTCTTTGCCGGGCTTGAAGTACGGGATCTTCTTGGACGGAACCTCGACCTTCTCGCCGGTCTTCGGATTGCGGCCGGTGCGCGACTTGCGGCTGCGCAGGCGGAAGCTGCCGAAGCCGCGAAGCTCGATTTTCTGTCCGGCGCGGAGGGAGTCCACGATCGAGTCGAAGACGATGTTGACGATCGTCTCGGCCTGTTTCTTGGTGAGCTGCACGACGCGGGCGACCTCGTCGACCAGCTCGGCCTTGGTCATGACTCCGGCGCCGCCGTCGTCTTCGAGCTCTTCGTCGTGTTCGAGATCGAGATCTTCGTGTTCGTCCAAAGTCCCCTCCTGATCACCAGCTATACAGAAACCGCGGGATCCGCCGTGCTGCAACGCGCTCGATCAACGACTGCGCATCGCCGCCTTCGGCCAGCATGTCGAAGAAGCCCGGCTCGCGGCGGCGCGGCCACAACCGCGACGGCTCGCCTTCGATGCCGGCCAGCTTCCCTGCTTTGCGCACCGCGTCGTCGATGGTTCCGATCTCGTCGATGAGCTTCAGCTCCAGCGCCTGCTCGCCGGTGAAGATGCGGCCGTCGGCAATGCGCTGTACGTCTTCGAGTTTCATCTTCTCGCCGCGACCCTGCGCCACGTCGCGCACGAACTGCGTATGCAACTGAGTGACGACACCCTGGAAATAGGCACGCTCGGCGTCGGTCATTTGCCGATACGGCGAGCCCGCGTCTTTCATCACGCCGCTCGTGATCGTCTCCGGCTTCACCTTCGCCCACTGCAGAAGGTCCTTCACATCGAACCACTGCAGGATGACGCCGATGGATCCGGTGATGGATCCCGAGTTCGCGACGATCGGATCGCACGCGGAGGCGATGTAGAACCCGCCTGACGCCGCGACGCTGTCGAGTGACGCGACGACCGGCTTGCCGGTCTCCTCGCGCACGCGACGAATGGCCGAGTAGATTTCCTGCGACGGCGCAATCGCACCGCCGGGGCTGTTGATGCGCACGACGATCGCTTTCACGGTCTCGTTGCGCGCGTAGCGATGAAGCAAATCGAGCGCTTCGCGCGCGTCGACGATCTCGCCTTCGATCGGCACGATCGCGACTTTGTTCGGCGCGAAGTTGAACTCGCCGTCGTCGGCCAGCGCGGCGATCATCACGATCAGCGCAATGACGCCGAGGAAGACGAGCAGACAGCCGCTGAACGCGCCGAAGACGAACGCGCCGAAACGTGACTTCTTCGCCGGAGGCGCAGCCGCGGCGGCAACCGGCGGCTGATACGCCGGAATCGGATTGACCGGCGGAGGCGGCGGCGGAGTCACAGGCGCGCTGGCCTGTTCAGGACTCTCGCCGCTTTGCGGGGACTCGAACTCGGACATGTGCTAGCTCTGCTGCGGATGATCCGGCGCATCCGTGTCCGGCGCATCTGCATCCGCCGCGTGCTCCGCCGGCTCCGCGACATCCGCCGCGTGGCCGGAGAACTGCGCCAGTTCATCCTCGTTGAGCGGTTCCACGTCGCGCGTGGTCAGCCCGATCTTCCGTTCGTTCGCATCGATCTTGATGATCCGCGCGCGCAATGCCTCGCCCGGATGGAAGACCTTGTCGAGCTTCTGCCGCTGATCGCGCTGCACTTCGGAAACGTGCGCGAGACCTTCGACGCCATCGGCAAGACGAATGAAGAGACCGAAGTCCGTGATCTTCGAAACGACGCCGATCACTTCGTCGCCGAGGTTGTGACCCTTGGCGAAGTTGTCCCACTCGTTCGGGAGGAACTCGCGGATCGACAGCGACAGGCGCTGGTTCTCGCCGTCCACATTGATCACGCGCGCCTTGACGGTATCGCCCTTCTTCAGCACCTCGGACGGATGCTTGAGGCGGCGATGCCACGACATGTCGGAGATGTGAATCAGTCCGTCGATGCCGTCCTCGACTTCGACGAACGCGCCGAAGTCCGTGAGATTGCGCACGCGGCCTTCGATCACAGTGCCGACCGGATAGCGCTCGGAGATCGTGTCCCACGGATTCTGTTCGAGCGCTTTCAGCGACAGCGAGATTCTGCGATTCGCGGTGTTGACGTCCGACACGACTGCTTCGACGTCATCACCGATGTTGAGCATCTTGCTTGGATGGCGGACCTTTTTCGTCCACGACATTTCGCTGACGTGGATCAGTCCTTCGACGCCTTCTTCGAGCTCGATGAATGCGCCGTAGTCCGTCAGCGAAACGACGCGGCCATGAACGCGGCTGCCGAGCGGATAACGATCGGCGACGTCGGACCACGGGTCGACGGACTTCTGTTTGTATCCGAGCGAGACGCGCTCCGAGCCCGGATCGAACTTGAGAACCACGACCTCGATCTCGTCGCCGACGTTGAAGTACTCGGACGGATGCGTGACGCGGCCCCAGGAAATGTCGGTGATGTGCAGCAAGCCATCGACGCCACCGAGATCGACGAACACACCGTAGTCGGTGATGTTCTTGACGATGCCGTGCGTGAGCTCACCTTCTTTAAGTCGGGCGAATGTCGCGGTCTTGGCTGAAGCCTGTTCGACTTCGACGATGGCTTTGCGCGAGAGGACGACGTTGCTGCGCTTCTTGTCGAACGAGACGATCTTGAACTTCATCTCGTGACCGCGCATGGCGTCGAGGTTTTTCACCGGCTTGGTGTCGATGAGCGAGCCAGGCAGGAAGGCTTTGATGCCGCCGACGTCGACGGAGAGTCCGCCTTTGACGCGATCGACGACGCGGCCGCTGATCGGCTCGTCGGCTTTGAACGCGGCTTCGATGTCATCCCACACGCGCATGCGTGCGGCTTTCTCGCGCGACAACGCAACGTAGCCGGACGAGTCTTCGAGGCGTTCGATGAAGACTTCGATCTCGTCGCCTCGCTTGACCTTGACGGTGCCGTCAAACGCGGTGACTTCGGTGACTGGGAGGAGGCCTTCAGATTTGTAGCCGATGTCGACTACGACATCCGAGGGCGTCACTTTGATGACGCGTCCCCTGATAATCTCGCCCTCGGTCAGCGACGGTTTGCTGTAGAGGTCGAGAAGCTCGTCCATGCCGAGGTTCTCCAGACCGTTGGAGTCCGGCTGCTGCCGCGGCTGGGTCGGCTTTTTCTTCTCGTCATTGGACGCCATGAACTGGGGAACCCCCTCAACGAATTCATTCTCTGGTCCAGCGCTGCCTTCGCGGACCTCGATCGACGCTAAGTTGTTGATACACGCCGAAATCGGGAGTGTAACGGCGCGATATAGGTGAGTCAAGAAATGCGGCTGCGCACGCTCTCGACGATTCGCTGAACGACCTCGTCGATTGTGAGATCCGACGTGTCGATCACTGTGTACGTCTCATCGAACATCAGCGGCGAATCGGCGCGGCTCGAATCCTGCGCGTCGCGCGCTAATGACTCGGCCAGCACGGTCTCATAATCGGATTCGACGCCTTTGGCGATGAGCTCGGAAAAGCGTCGCTGGGCGCGCACTTCGGGTCGCGCGGTCAGGAAGAATTTGTGCGGCGTTTCGGGAAAAACCTTCGTCCCGATGTCGCGACCTTCCAGCACGCCGCCATTGCGACGTCCGAGCTGCTGCTGCATCTCGACGAGGATGCGTCGCACGGCCGGAATCGCGGAAACGTCGCTCGCGGCCATGCTCACTTCGGGCGTGCGAATGAGTCCGGTGATGTCCTCACCTTCCAGCAGCACGCGCGACACTTCGCCGGGCACGAACTCGATGTGCGTGCGCGACGCGAGTGCTGCGAGTTGTTCGGCGTCGCGCGTGTTGATGCTGCCGCGGATCGCGGCGAGTCCGATCGCGCGATACATCGCGCCGGTGTCGATGTGCGGAATCGCGAGCGCGGTCGCGACGAGTTTGCTGGTGGTGCTCTTCCCGACTCCGGACGGTCCGTCGATCGCGACGATCAGCGCCACCGCGAGCTACCCTCTGCCACGCGCGCGCTTCGGTGTGCTGCGCGAATCGGACTTCGACGCGTTGCGCGCGGCGCGTTTCGTCGTCGGCGGTGCTTTCTTCTTCGACGACGTCGCAGTGGCCGGCTTCTTCTTCGATGAAGTACGCGTCGCCTTCGACGCAGGACGCGGCGCTGCTGCAGCACGTTTCGGTTTCGGCTTCGGCTGCGCCGGATCCGTCACCGTCGCGAGCAACTTCACTTCGCGCGGCGTGAGCTCGCGCCAGTCACCGGCGGAGAGATTCGGATCGGACAGCGGACCGATCGCGACGCGGCGGAGCTTCGAGACCGGATGTCCGACGGCCTGGAACATCTTGCGGATCTGCTGCGTGCGACCTTCGCGAAGACGCACCTCGTACCACGAGTTGCCTTCGTCGTCGCCGCGGCCCGTCGTCTTCAAACGCGAGATCTCGCAGGGAAGCGTGCGTTTGTTGTCGATGGTGATGCCGCGCTCGAGCTTCTCGATGAGGCGCTCCTGCGGAACGCCGCGCACTTTGACGTGATACGTCTTCACCGAGCCGTGTTTCGGATGCGCGACCTTGAACGCAAGATCGCCGTCATTCGTGAGGATGATCAAACCCTCGGAGTGAAAGTCGAGACGTCCGACCGGATAGATCCGCTCGCGCACGCCTTTCACGAGATCGATCACCGTGCGACGGCCCTGCGGGTCTTCGACGGTGGTCATCACTTCCTTCGGCTTATAGAGAAGGATGTAGCGATGCGTTTCGGCGCGCGTGATCAGCTTGCCGTCGACTTTGATGTGGTCGCGATTCGGATCGGCTTTCGATCCGAGCTCGGTGACGACCTTGCCGTTCACCGTCACGCGCCCTTCGCGAATCATCGTCTCCGCTTCGCGGCGCGATGCGAAACCGGCGTGCGCAATGATCTTCTGCAGTCGCTCGAGTTGCATCACTCTTTTATCGGCTCGCTGTCGGATTCTAACTGAGTTTCTTCAGCAGCGACCTCGCGTTGTTCTTCGAAAGGCGTGCCGTCGTCGCTCGCTTGCGTTTCATCGGACGCGACGTCGTTCGATTCCGCGTCGATCACTTCGCTCATGTCGACGTCTCCCGCCGCATCCGATTCCGCGATCACATCGGGACTCGGTTCGGGCGCCGCGTTGATCGCCGCGACGAGATCGTCGTTGATCGTTTCGCCGATCAGATCGCCGAACTCTTCGAGTCGCGGCAGATCGCGAATGTCGTTCAATCCGAAGTGCACGAGGAAGTCTTTCGTCGAGCGATAGAGGAACGGACTGCCGACGACGTTCTTGCGTCCCGCGACGCGCACCATGCGACGCTCGAGCAGCGTGCGAATGACGCCGGTCGAGTTCACGCCGCGAATCTCCGAGACTTCCGGCGCGGTGATCGGCTGGCGATACGCAACGATCGCAAGCGTTTCGAGCGCGGCAATCGAAAGACGGTTCTCGCCCTTCTTCGCGAAGTACTTCTTCAGCACCGAGTCGTGCTCAGCGCGCGTCGTGAGACGCCAGCCGCCGGCGGCCTGCTCGAGCGTGAATCCGCCGAGGTGTTCGTCGAAGATGCGTTTGATCTCTTCGAGCTGCGCCTGCACCGCGTCTTTGTCTTCGCCGAGAGACTCGGCCAGATCGTCGACGCGCGTCGGATCGCTGGAGAGAAAGAGAATCGCCTCGAGGGCGGCTCGGAGCTCAGTCGGTTCCATTGCCATGAATGTGTCGCCTACGAATTGTCGAACAACGCAAACGTCGCTTCATCGATCTCCGTTTGCGCCGGATGAATGAGGATCTCGCCGAAGATCTGTCCCTGCTTGAGCGAAATGCCGCCGAGCCGGACCAGCTCGAGCATGCCCAGAAAGACCGCGATCAGCTCGTTGCGATCGCGTCCTTCGATGAACCACTGCAGGCGGATCGGCGACTTCTCGCGCACCTTCAAATACAGCTCGCGCATTTTGTCGCTCACTTTGTGAACGACGCGCTGCAGCTCGATCGACTGCGGATGATTCTGGCGATAGCGCGCCAGCGCCGTGCGGAACGCATCGATGAGGTCGAACAGTCCCACGTCGCTCATGTCGATCTCGTTCGGCTCGTCCGAGCCCGGGACCGGCTGCCGCGGACGCGGCCACATGCCCATGCGCACGACGTCGAGCTCCGCGAATGATTCGGCGACGGCTTTGAAGCGCTGATATTCAACGAGGCGATCGACGAGCTCTTTGCGCGGATCGTCGCCTTGGTCTTCCGCGTTCTCGTCGCGCGGCAGGAGCATGCGCGACTTGATGTTGATGAGCAGCGCCGCCATGTAGATGTAGTCGGCGGCGATGTCGAGGTCGAGCTGCGCCATCGCATCGAGGTACGCGTTGTACTGATCGGTGATCAGCAGGATCGGGATGTCGTAGATGTCGATTTCGTGCTTGCGGATCAGATGCAGCAGCAAATCGAGCGGACCATGAAACGTCGGCAGCGTGATCTTGTACGCTGCAGCAGTTTCGTCGTCCGTCTGCTCCTGCATCCGCTGATCCGCGGCCTGCGGCGTTTCCGCGACTTCCTCGACCGGCTCCTGCGTGCCGTTCTCGTTCTCGCTCAACGACGCAGCTCCGGAAAGTCGATCTTCATCGCCTTGCGCACGAGCTCCATCGTCTCGCCGGTGCGCTCGCGCGCGAGTGCACTGCCCTTGCGCAGCGCATCCCAGACGATCGACGGATCGCGATCGATTTCTTCGCGACGCTTCCGAATCGGCGCGAGCGTGTCGACCATGATGTCGGCGAGCAGCTTCTTGTCCTGCACGCAGCCGATCTGCGCGGTGCGGCATTCGTGGTCGACGCGCGAAATCGTCGCGTCGTCGGAGAAGAGCTTGTGGAACTGGAAGAGATTGCAGATGTCGGGATTGCCTGGATCGCTGCGACGCACGCGATTCGGATCCGTGAACATGGTCGAGACGAGTGAACGCACTTCATCCGCCGACGCGGTCAGCGGAATGGCGTTGCCGTACGAC
>DASVNL010000361.1:0-3051 GCA_036383875.1 Thermoanaerobaculia bacterium | reverse complement strand
GTTCGACTTCATGTTTCGCGAGGACCCGTTCTCGGGCCACGTGGTCATCCGCTCGACGGACGCCGCGACGCCAGGCTCGAACTATCGGCTCTGGACGACGGTGAAGGTTCCGCAGGGCTACTCGATCGAGGAGCACTGCGCGTTACTCGCGCGACTCACCAGCGCCGAACATTTCCGCGTGATGCCCGCCAACCGGATCTTCGCCCTTGGCGTCGGCCACGTGAGACGCAAAGGCATGGAGCCCGGCTCGAAGTCCGACGAGCTCGCGGTCGTCAAAGACACTGCGAAAGTCGAACTCAGCGATCTCGAATGGCAAGTCCTGACCGCGTTGAAACGCGAGCTCACGCCGGACGAAGTGTCGCGCGATCTCTGGCAGCGTCGCGCGGACGAAGCGGGCGTGCCGCTCGCGACGTTCCTCGACGTCGCGGAGACGCTCAATCGTCGCGGCGTGATCGGTCGCTTCTCGACCTTCCTCGAGCACGTGAAGCCGCACGCGGGCGGTGAACGCGTCACGCGATTCAACGCGCTCTTTCACTGGGCCGTGCCGCAGGGTCGCGAGATCGAAGCGGGTCGCGAAGTCGGACGCTTTCACATTCTCACGCACTGCTACTGGCGCGAAGGCGGCCCCGAGTTTCGCGGCGTGAACATCATGGCCGTCGCACACGGAACGGAAAAAGAGATGGTGCTCGCGCACAAACGCGCGATCGACGAGCACCTCGACTCCGTCGGGATTCCGGTGAGCTACACGAACGTGTTCTGGGGCGGACGCAGCGAGATCAAGCCGAGCGAGATCTCGCCGTTCGAGTACCGCGCGTGGCGTGCGAAGTACAACTGAGCCGTGTGACTTCGGCGCACACGGCTCGTCTGAGTTGCATGCGCGCTCTCGCCTTCTCTCTGTTTGTCGTGACGTCCGTCGCTGCCGTTGCACAGACCCCGACGTACGAACCGTCCGGGCGTCCGTACACGGGGAGCGTCGAGGCGAACGTGAAAAGCGCGGCGATGCGCTTCGCGGAGCGCAAGGAGATCATCGACAAAGACATTCGGGCCATGGCCGGCCTTCGCGCGGCCGACAAGGCGCTCACCGATCCGACGCAACCGGGCGTGGCGATCGAGAAGGCGTTCGAGCGGGTCGACCCGGTGAGCGGTCTGACCTCCGATTTTCTCGTGAGGCAGGGCGCGATCCGTGTGCGGCAGGAGCTCGAGGCCGCGCGTCGCAGTCCCAGCACGGCGGACTTCGGACGTCTGCGCGCGATTCTGCAGGAGGAGGCGATCGGTCCCGCGGTGCGCGTGATCGCGCGGCACGGGGCGGAGCTGAGCGAGGAGACCATGAAGTGGCTGGCGCTCCAGGAGCTCATCGCGGCGCACCTGCGCCAGCTCACGGAAACGAGTGCGGAAGCATTGCGCGCGACGCAGTGAGACTCACGACGCCGCGCTGAACGTCACGCCCGGATTCTCCTTCTGCGCGTACTCCAGCTCCCACTCCGACGAGAACAGCACCACCGCGCGATCGTTGCGATCGGTGGCCAGTCGTGAGCGCGAGGGCAGAGTCATGCGCGCGACTTCGTCGATGTCGCGATCGACCCAGCGCGCGAGTTTGTACGGCAGGTTCTGCAGCGTCGTCTCGACGTTGTACTCGGTCTCGAGCCGCGATTGCAGGACGTCGAACTGCAGCTCGCCGACGACGGCGAGAATCGGTTCAGAGCGCAGCCCGTCGTGGACGACGAAGACCTGCATCGCGCCTTCTTCTTCGAGCTGTTCGAGTCCCTTCTGAAACTGCTTCTGTCGCGTCGACACTTTCGCGCGCAGCGTCGCGAAGTGCTCGGGCGCGAAGCGCGGGATGCGATCGAATTCGACCGGCTCCGCGGACGAAACGGCGTCGCCGATCTGGAAGAGTCCGGGATTCACGAAGCCGATGACGTCGCCGGGGAACGCGCGCTCGATGGTCTCGCGCTCCTGCGCGAACAGGCGATGCGGGCGCGTCATGCGGACTTCGCGGCCGAGTCGCGCGTGATGCACGGACATGTCCTTCTCGAACGCGCCGGACGTGATGCGCATGAACGCAAGGCGGTCGCGATGGCGCTTGTCCATGTTCGCCTGGATCTTGAACACGAAGCCGGTGAAGTTCTCGTCGGTCGGCGAGAGCTCGAAGTCCTCGCCTTTTTTCTTCGCGTGACGCGGCGATGGCGGCGGCGCGAATTCGATGACCGCGCGCAGAAACGGCTCGACGCCGAAGTTGTTCACCGCGCTGCCGTAGAAGACCGGGATCACGCGGCCGTACTCGAACTGCTTGCGATCGAACGCCGCGCCTGCGCCTTCGAGAAGCTCGGCGGCGTCGCGCAGATCGCGCCACGCAGTCGGGCCGATCGCATCTTCGAGATGCGGATCATCGAGGCCGCTGACGGTCACCGGCGCGACAGACGCGCCGTGCTTCGTGCGCTCGAATCGCAGGACCTGCTGATGGCGAAGGTCGAAGACGCCCTGAAACGACGGGCCGTCGCCGATCGGCCAGTTCATCGGCACGGCAGAGACGTTGAGCTCGCGCTCGATCTCGCTCAGCATTTCGAACGGATCTTTCGCGGGCTGGTCGAGTTTGTTGACGAAGCAGAGGATCGGGATGTGCCGCATGCGGCAGACTTCGAAGAGCTTGCGCGTCTGCGGCTCGATGCCTTTCGCGCCGTCGAGCACCATCACCGCGCTGTCCGTCGCCGCGAGCGTGCGGTACGTATCCTCGGAGAAGTCCTGGTGGCCCGGGGTATCGAGGAGGTTCATCACCGAGCCCTCGTACTCGAACTGCAGCACGGTCGAGGTGATGGAGATTCCGCGCGACTGCTCGATGGCCATCCAGTCCGACGTCGTGTGGCGCTGTTGCTTGCGCGCGCGCACCGATCCGGCTTCTTCGATCGCGCCGCCGTAAAGCAGCAGCTTCTCGGTGAGCGTCGTCTTGCCGGCGTCGGGATGCGAAATGATCGCGAACGTGCGGCGCCGGGCCACTTCGCGGGAAAGCTCGTTCTGAATGTCGGCCGCTGCTGTCATGCCGGGGAAAGAACAGCA
>DASVNL010000360.1:0-3451 GCA_036383875.1 Thermoanaerobaculia bacterium | reverse complement strand
GAAATTCTGGCGCGAGATTGCCGTCGATTTGCGACGCCGTCTGTTGCAGACGAACGACGTCGTGCGCAGTTACTTCGAAGTCAATCGCGCGCTCATTGAGAATCCGACGTTTCGCGAGGCGTACGCGATGTGTAATCGCTAGCCGATCATTGCGGCCACTTCACTGAAACCTGGCGCGTATTGTTGTCGGCGGCCGTGACCATCGCCCAATAGCGCAATCCGCTCGTCATTGGCTCGATCTCGATCCATTGTGTGCCGCCCGCACAAGGCGTGTGCGACGAGAACGGATGACAGACTTCTTCCAGCAAGACTGTGGAGTAAGCCGGATAACTCGGATCGTTTCCATCGCGCTGATCGAGCGCGACGATGCTTTCGCTGATCTTCACGTTCACGCCCTGATCGAATCGTCTGACGACCACCTTGGCGTCGCCGCGGCCATCGACGTCGTAAATGCGCAGGTGATGCCGGAAACGCGGCAGCGCAATCCGGAAACTCGCATAAGGGTTGATGTAGTCGTAGATCGAGCGGATGTTGATGATGCGCGCGGTGCCGGTGAGGAAATCGCGCTCGCGAATGACCGGCAGAGTCGTGAAACTCGTCGGACCTTCAGCGACGGTTCCGATGTAGAGCATCGCATCCAGCGCAACGTCGTCGGCGAATGCGCGTTCGAGATGCAGCAGACGTCCCGCGCGTGAAGGTCCGGGAAACAGGAGCGGCGTGGGGAGGCGCAGCGTTCCGATCTCGTTGTCGTTCGCAGGCCAGTAACGGACGTTCGCCGGCGGAATCGCAACGGCGCCCCCCGCGAACGTCGTGCCGTCGACACCGATGATTTGTTCGCGCGTCCAGCCTGGAAGAAGAATCTTTTCGAAACCGCTGAGGTCCTGGGCGAGTGTGGGAAGACCGAAGAAGACCGCGAGCAGGGCATACCGGAGCATGCCTTTGATACGACGGCTATTGCTTGCGCGTCCACCGCTCCGCGTCGCGCGCGCGATACTTGTCCATCATCTCCGAGAACTTTTCATCGAGATTGATGTCGAGCGAGTTCGCCAGACAGACGAGCACGAAGATCGTGTCCGCGATCTCGCCGCCGACGTCGCCGAGTTCTTCTCCGGGCTTCGGCTTCTTGCCGCCGTATCGATGCGCCAGGACCCGCGCCAGCTCTCCGACCTCTTCGGTCAGACGCGCAAGCATCGGCAGCGGCGCGAAGTAGCCTTCTTCGAACTGCGAGATCCACGTGTCAACTTCCTGTTGAATGGGCTGAAAGCTCATCAGGAGATGCTACGATACGTCGCCGAATGCGGGTCCTATTGATCGTGCTGGGTGTGTCGTTCCTCGTCGCGCCGATGTCGCGCGCGGACGTGCGTCTGGCGACGAAGAAAGACGGCACGAAGGTGATCTACAACGTCGGCGCCGGACCCGCGCCTGCCGCGAGTCTCGACTGGCTGGCCAAGCAACACGATCGCCGCACGAAGTTCGATCCGATCATCGAACGCTACGCCGAGAAGTACCGCATCGACGCGACGCTCGTGCGCGCCGTGATCCAGGTCGAGTCGAACTTCAACGTCCGCTGCGTGTCGAACAAAGGCGCGCGCGGATTGATGCAACTGATGCCCGCCACCGCGACGCGCTTCGGCGTCACGGAGGTTCACGACCCGGAGCAGAACATCCGCGCCGGCGTGCAGTACCTCGCGTATCTGCTGCGGCTCTTCGGCGATGATCTGTCGCGCGCGCTCGCCGCGTACAACGCGGGCGAGGGCGCAGTGCTGAAGCACGGCGGCATTCCTCCTTACGCCGAAACGCAGACGTATGTGAAGCGCGCGCTGACGGTTTATTACGGACGTCCCTATGGCTCTGCGATCTCGTTCGCAGGACGGCGCGGCGGCAAAAAGCTGCGCGGCGGCTTCGGCGTGGGCACGGTTCAACCGCTCGCGGCCGCTCTGATCCCGGGTGCGAAATATCTGGGAACGAATTGACCGACCCTCTCACGTGACGACGCCCTGGAGCCACCGTGCATTACAATCGCCGCCGCATGCCTGAGCGAGATCCGGCTGTAGCGCCGCCATTCGATCAGGGCGTATTTCTCCTGCACTACAACCGAGGGCGTGAGGCGTTCCAGGAAGGACGCTACGCCGAAGCGCGTCGGGAGCTGGAGTCTGCCCAACGGCTGCGTCCTGAAGACGCGGACGTATTGAATCTGCTCGGGCTCGTGTACTTCAAGACGAACGCGTTCCCAGAAGCCGAAGTCATCTACCGTCGGCTGATCTCCGAAAATCAGAACGTCTTCATCCTGCATTCGAACCTCGGCCTGATTCTCTTCAAGCAGGGCAAGCAGGACGAAGCCGAACAGTTCCTCCGCCGCGCCGTCGAGCTTCGCCCGAATTACGCGAAGTCGCATCTCTACCTCGGCCTGCTGTATCGCCAGAAGAAAAAGCTCGGCCTCGCACTCGAGCATTTGAAGTTCGCGGGCGCGGACAAACTCGCGCGCGAAGTCGAGCTCGAGATGCATCCACCCGCGGCGCCTGCGCAACCGCTGAATCCATTCGCGACGCCCGAGGCTCCGCCGCCGGCAGCTCCGCCCGAACCTCCGGCGGCGCCGCCGATCAACGCGACGCAGCCGGCACCGCGCGTGATCACGCAGCGCATTCGCGCGATCACGCCGGAGTCGCCGGAGATTCGCGAGGCGATGGAATCGCGCACGCAGCCCGGTACCACGCCGACGCCGCAAGTCCACACGCCTGCGCCGACGCCTGTCGCACTCCCGGTGCCGGAACCCGAGATCCCGATGCCCGCGGCCGTCACCGCAGCGCGCAAATTGCAGGACGCGGTCGACGAGCCGCAACACATCGAGGCAAAGCGCATCGACGTCGCGCGGAAGATCGAAGGCGCATCGAAGACATTCGCGCTGCACGAGAACGGATTCCTCGAGATCAACTTCGCGCGCTCGGTGCACTGCAAGCGCGGCACGGTCTCGAGCTACTCGGGCAATCTGAAGTTCATCGCCGAATCCGGACTCCTCGGCACGACCGCGCAGACGCTCGTGAAGGCCGTGGGGCAGGGCAAGATCTTCGTCTACGAGAAAGGCCGGAAGACGTTCCTCCTCGATCTGTACGACGAGTTCATCTACGTCGAAGGCAGTAATCTCCTCGCACTCGAAGACTCACTCACGTATCGCGTGGAGCCGATCTACGACGCGTCGTATCAGCGCAAAATCGACACGGTGAAGATCTTCGGCAAGGGCTCGCTCGCGATCTCGACGTCGATCGAGCCGCTCACGCTGCGCGTCACGAAGGAGTATCCGCTGTCGATCTCCTCGAACGCGCTCGTCGCGTGGACGGGCAACGTGATCCCGACGGTCATCGACGACAAGTCGATGGACAACGTGATGATCGAGACCGAGGGGAACGTCGGATTCAAGATTCGCTTCGAAGGCGACGGCGTCGTCGTCAGCGAA